>JACCYD010000276.1 GCA_013696695.1 Deltaproteobacteria bacterium
GCAATTCCTGCCGGCACTGATCGCCTCGTCGATCGCCAGCGCCTGTCGGGTTCGCGCGGGTCGTGCCGAGTTAGCTCGCGATCGCAGTTGGCCCGCGCCGTGCTCGATGGTTCGTCATGCGCGAACAACTCCTTCTGGTCTCCCTCGTCGTCGCCGGCGCTGCAGCGTGTGCCGGTCGCCCTGTTTCGACCACGCTGAACCAAGCCTCGATGACGTCGCAGTACGCGTGCGACTCGCACGTTGTCACCCGCGAAGCGGGCAAGGTGTTCGCGTCGAACGACACGCGCCTCGCGCTCGCCTTCCAGGATGACGCCGGCGATCACTTCGTGACGACGCCCGAGTCGCCGACCGCGATGCACGCCATCGAGTACGTGATGCCGAGCGACGCGCGCGCCGATGCGATCGAGCGCGTCTATGACACCTCGAAGGGCAACTCGCGCGCTGACTGGCGCGTCGTCGACGAGAACGTCTGCGTCGTTCGCGGTGGCTACACCGACGCGTTCGGTCGCTTCGCCGCCGGCTCGACGATGGATGCCATCGCGAAGGACTTCGGCCTCGGCAATCGTATCGAGGCTCGCAAGCTGATCAAGGAAGGGATGCGTGCCACGCAGGTTCGCTTCCACCGCGAGTTCTAACGTGCGGGCGGCGGCGTTGGTGGTGATGGTGGGCGGCGGGTGTGGATTCGACCAGCAGGGTGGTGGGGTCGAGGGCCAGCTGTCGGCGGAAGCGCTGTACGACGACCTCGAAGCAAAGTTAGTTCGTCCCGATGCGCTCGAGCTGTCGCCGCGCTTCGTGTTGTGGTCCGACGGTGCGACGAAGCGACGCTGGCTGGTGGTGCCACCGGGCACCGAGATCGACAGCTCGGACATGGATCACTGGCAGCTGCCGATCGGCGCGAAGCTGTTCAAGGAGTTCGCGGTCGACGGTCAGCGGATCGAGACGCGGATGGTCGAGCGGGTATCCGCGGCGCCGGACGGTTTCCGATTTGCTCCATTCGTGTGGTTGCCCGATCAAAGCGACGCCGTGCTGGCGCCCGATGGTGCAACCGAGGTCAACGGAACGCCGTACAACGTGCCGTCCGCGAGCGACTGCATCACGTGTCACCAGGGCGAGCCCGGCCGGATGCTCGGCGTCTCGGCGGTCCAGCTCGGCGGGATGATCGACGAGCTCCCGCTCTCGACGCGACCCGACCGCGCGTTCAGCGTGCCGGAGCCTGCCCTCGGGATCCTCCACGTCAACTGCGGCCACTGCCACAACCCGCTCGGAACGGCACCGATGCAGACGCTCCGATTTTCGACGACCGACGCCGGCCTGCCGATCGAGGCCACGGCTCCTTACCAGACCACGGTGGGCGTCGCGCTCAGCGAATGGTCGGGGCAGGGCTTCGACCGCCGGGTCGTTCCGGGCGACCCCGACGGCTCCGCGATCTTCTACCGGATGTCACAACGCGGATCCGGCGATCAGATGCCGCCGCTCGGGACCGAACGCGCCGACGACGGCGGACGCGCGATCGTTCGCGACTGGATCGAGCGCCTCTGAGGCTTAGAACAACTCCCCGCAAGTTGGTGATCACCTCCACTTCCACTTGCACCAGTCACTTCCACTTGGCACTTGCGAGTTAAGACCTGCACATACACGTGAGATCACGTCCGCATCATGACGATCAGCATCTTCACGCTCTCGATCAACATGGCCTTGCCACTGTCGATGTCCTCGTCGGGCACGCACTCGAGTAGCCGCACGATGTCGAGATGGGGGCCACGGGCGAAAGCCGACCCCCGAGCGTGGTCGTAGTAGTTGCGGCCTTCGGCCTTGGAACGTTTACCGACACACTCGGCGATGTACGAAGAAGTGCAGTGGGCTTGCCCGGCAAGTGCAAGTGGAGGTCGCCAGGGCAAGGGCAAGAGCAAGGCCCGGCCCCAACTCCGGTGCCGTGTACTTAGAACCGTTTTCTCCACAGGATATCGACGCCGGTGATGCCTCGATCGCCGGCCATCCCCTGGATCTCGAGCTGGCGGTTCAGCCAGTACTCGACGGTGCCTTCGCTGGAGTTTTCGTCGGCCTGAGCATCGAGATGCTGGCGGAAGGCGAAGAACACCGATCGTGTGAGCCAGGTGCCCACGGTGATCGAGGCGCTCGAACCGACTCCGGCAGCCTCGTACCGCAACACGTCGACATCGAACGGCAGCGCCTTCCGCACGTAGCCGGCGAGCTGGTTCGCGACCAGTGACATTCCGGCGCTGGTTGCCTTGTCGCGGGCGCTACCGCTGCTCGGATCGCCGTTCGGCTCGCCGCCGAGCAAGAAGCCGAGCAGCTGGGCCTGCGTATACTGCCCGGGATTCGATGACAGCACGAGCTCGGGTTTGCTGAGCCGGCCGCGAACCACCGTGACGGTCTGGACGTCGGGGAAGTCGTAGCTGAAGCGGACGTCGAGGCGCGGGTCGATCGTGCCGTCGAACGTGACGGCCGCGCGCTCGAGGCGATACCGGCGGTCGAACAGGTCGACGTCACCGCTGTTTGCCGCGATCGTTCCGACCGCCCCAACACCTTCACCATCCGCGGTCAGCCTGATCTTGCCCTTCACCACGGTGCGCGCTTCCTTGGACTCGACGCGCATCGGCTTCAGCGTGATGTTCGCGATCAGCGAGGCGCGCTTGGGCGGTGCGGTCGGGCCTTTCCCGGCGCGCTTCGGCTTCTGCGGACCGATCGTGAGATCGGCCGGCAACCCGATCTCCTTGAGGCGCTGGCCATCGCGCTTCGCGACCTTGACGAAGCCGCGGTCGATCACGACATCGGCGGTCCACACCTGATTCGTCCGCGCGATCTTGGCGTCGATGTCGGCGTCGATCTGCGGTTCGACGCTACCGATCGGCGAGACCTTGCGTAGCGTGATCTTCGCGTGGCCTCCGGTCAGCGACACGCCGTCGAGCGCAATCGTACCCGACGCCTTGAGATCGCCGGCGCCGAGCTTGCCGGTCGCACCGAGCACGATGTCGTGATCGCGGATCTGGATATCGATGTTCGCTTTGCGCAAGGTGCCGATGCTCGGCGCGAGCGGAATGCGGGCGTGCTTGACGTGCAGCTCGCCGAGGATCTTCGAGGTCTTCGGATCGAAGCCCTTGACGCTCAGATTCGCATCGAGCGTCCCTTCGGCGCCGCCGGCCGGGCCGGGTGCGAACGCGAGCAGCGGCCCGGTGTCGAAGTTCTTCGCCTTGATCGTGGCGGTGGCATCACCGAGCGCGCCGGGATTCGCCTTCGCGAGCACCGACAGCAGCCCACCGCGGTCTTCGGTGCCGTCGATCTTCAGCGTGCCACCCGCCTTGTTCCACGTCGCGGCGAGCGTGATCACCTTGATCGTCTGGATCCGGCGCTGCCGGATCGGTCGGGCAGCGAGATCGTGACCGGCGAGCCGCGCGACGATCTCGGGCTGTCCGATCGTGCCGGTGATATCCACGGTGCCGTCGATCGTGCCGCTGGCGATCTCCGAGCGTCCGACCACGTTCAGGAGCTGCGGCGCGGACGTCGACGGAATGGTCAGCTTGCCCTTCAGTGGGAGCGTCGCGAGGTCCGGCTTCTCCGAGCGTAGCCGCGCGACCGTGATCGGCACGGTGCCGTCGAATTTCAGCAGCGTGAGCGGCTTGCCCTGCGACGTCATCGCGATCGAGGCCTTCGCCTGCTTGTCATCGATCGTCGCTGCCGCGCGGATCGAGACCGGCGTCGCGATCGGCGTGCCGCGAACTTCATCGGCAAGCGCGGTCACCTTGATCGTGTCGAGTCGGTTCCCGACGAACACGTCGAGCTTGGCCTTGCCGCGCATCGTGCTGTGGATCCCGAGCCGCGCCAGCATCGCCGGATCGATCGCGATGAGGTCGGTGTTGATGGTGGCTTGCCGGATCACCCCGGTACCGAGGCGCTGCCACGCCTGCGGATCGAACAATGGGGTTGGCAGCGCCAACCGTGCACTCGCCACCGCGTTGCCAACTTCGGCGATGCGAACCCGCAGCGTCGGCACCAGCTCGTCGAGCTGGGTCTGCTGGAGATCGAGATCCGCATCGATCGTCTTGACCCCACGCAGCGCCGACGTGTGGAGCTCTCGCACCTCGATCTTGCCGTTCGCGGTCGTGCGATCGAGCTCGATCGTGCCGTTGACTCGACCACTGAGATCGAACTGCGTGCCGTGAAGCTTGATGTAGCTGATGTTCGGACCGTGGGTGATCGAGACATCGTCGGTCGGCAGCATCTCGGCGAGCTTCGCGAGATCGATCCGGGTGAGCTCGATGCGCGCCTTGTTGATCGCATCGCGCCCGCGGCGCTTCCACGCCGCCGCATCCTCGAACCGCGCCGGCGGGGAGAGATCGAGGAAGAGTTTCGCGCCGGAGCGCTTGAGGGTCGTGAAGCCAGCAGTCACCACCAACTGGGAGGGAGACACCTTGATCTTCGCCTCGGCGTCGCCCCCGGGAAGCCCGATACCGGCGGCCATCTTGCGCGCCGCGATGTCGATCGTGCCGTTCCAGCCCCCGGACCGCCGCGCGAGGTCGACGTGTGCATCGAGGTGTCCCGAGACGTTGCTCTTCAGCGTGGCGAGCGCGAACTTGTCGAGGTCGACCTTCGCCATCAGGTCGCCTTTACGGCGGCCGTCGCGGACGAATGAACCGTCGACGACGAGCGTGCCCCCGGCGTCGCCCTTGCTGCGCAGGTCACGCACCTGGACGACCTCCGGTCCGACGACGATCTGGCCCGAGGTCCCTCGCCAGTCCTCCCCGTTGCCGACCCGGACGTGATGCCGCTGGAGATCGACGACGAGCGCCTTCGCCTTGCCGGGTGGCGTGATCAACGCAGCGAGCTCGACCAGCCACGGATCCTGCGCCGGACGCGACGTCACGGTCGCCTGGATCTTGCCGTCGGGACGCGTCGCGGCATCCGCGTTCAACACACCGAGTCGCATGTCGCCGCGCACGACGTTCTGCATGCGAACCGAGACGCGCCCGTTCGGGGACTTCGGCAGTTGCGTGGCGTCGATCGCGAGATCGAGCGACGCGACCGACAGATCTTGCATCCGGAGGCGCTTGCCCTTCACCGTGCCGGAGACGGCGAGCATCGGCTCCGGTGCGATCCGGCCGTTCGCCGCCAGATCGATCGCCAGCGAGCCATGCACCGGTGCCTTGCCACCGGTCGCGCGCGCCGGGCTCGCCGTCGACGCGACGATCGTTCCGCTGGTCAGCGTGAGCGCGTCGGCGACGCGGTCGAGCTCGGCTCGAATCTTCGCCGTCGTCGCGCCCGTGACATCGACCGCGGTCGAGATGTGGTGACCCGCGGTGGCCGCGTGGAGCGTGAAGTCACTGCGCGGGAGACCCTGGTACGTGCCGTGGCCGACCATGTCGACCTTCGCGGTTGGGAGCTCGCCCGGTGCACCCGGCACCACATCGAAGTCCGCCTTCGCGCCGACCACGGCGACGATCCTGCCGGCTGTCAGCCGGGCGAGATCGAGATCGCCGCTGGTCAGTTGCCCGAACACGTGCCTGGCGTCGAGGTCTGCGTTGACCACGCCGGTGATCGGCGTGGGGCCGAGCGAGCCGGACAGCGTCACCTTCTGGCCGTTGTCGATCGCTGCATTCAGCGATACTTCGACGTCATCCGGCAGCTCGATCCTCGGATCGAGCGCGGCCACATCTGCACGCCGTGCGAGCACGTGCACGAGACCCTCGATCAGCGGCGCCCTTTCGGGGCGGCGCGTGATCGCCAGGTTTGCCCCGGTCACGGAAACGCCACCGACCAAAACTTTTAGCGACTGCGCGAACGCGCGCGAACCGTCGTCGGCAATCGACGACGAGACCTCGAACGCCGCCTTGCGCTCGCGCCACGTGCCGGTGAGTGCAAGGCTCGCACTCTTGGTGTCGCCTTGCGGCGGCAACAGCGCGCTGGCATCGATCGCGACCCCGTCGAGGTTGACCGTTCCGAGCTCGGGATCCCCGGTCTCGAGCATCACGTGAGCGTCACGTACCGAGACCTTCGGTAACACGATCGTCCACGTCGACTTGGTCGGCTCGGTGGTCGGGTCGGATGGCTTGAGCAGCCTCGCAATCTGGTAACTGCCGTCAGCATCACGCTTGAGCGCGACATCGACCTGCTCGACGATCAGGTGATCGAGCCGGATATCTTTCTTGATGAGATCGAGGATCCGGATGTGCGTTCGCAGCGTGCCGATCTTGATCGCGGGCTTGCCGTCTGGACCGTTGATCACGAAGTCGCGAAGCACGAGATCGCCGAACGGACTGCCCTCGAGCTTGCCGACCGTCGCACCGCCCGCGAACGTCGTTTGCAGCTGCTTCTCGACCTGCTGCCGCACGGTCTCGCGACCGTAGTCGGTGTGGATGAACCCGATCGCGAGAACGACGAGCACGATCGTCAGCGCCGCGAGACCCAGGACGATGCGTTTCGTCCAGCGCAGCCAGCCGGGTCGCGCGTCGTGACGCTCGTCGTGATGATCGTCGCTCGTGCTGCCGGGGCGGACTGGGGTCACCATCAGAATGCCTCCCCCAGGCTCAGGTGGAACGCGAACTTGGTACCGGGCGCGGGATCGTCGGCGGTGCCGACGCGATTGAGTCGATAGCCGAGGTCGGCGCGTATTGGACCGACGATGGTCTTGAGGCGAAGGCCGGCGCCTACCGAGTACGCGAGATTGGACAGCGTCAGATCACCGACCTCCTCGGTGACATCACCACCGTCGAGGAACACCACGCCGCCGAGCGGCATCTTGCGAATTGTCATGATCGGAAACCGGCTCTCGACGCTGGTGTCGATGAGTCCCGCGCCACCGTAGGGCACGGTCACCTCGCGGCCGTCCATCAGCGTGCCGGAGACCGATGGCGAGAGCCGGCGCTCGGAAAAGCCGCGCTGGCTCGTGGAACCGCCGGAGAAAAATCGCTGGCTCGGCGGCACGTCTCCGAAGAACGCGCCGAAGCGCGCGCGGGCTGCGAACACCACCGGCCCGGCCGGCACGTAGCCGCGCAGCTCGGGAACTACCTGCTGGTACTCGTAGTTGCCGCCAGCGAACTGCGTGCCTTCCGTCACCTTGAGCTCGCCGTAGACGCCGAGCCGAGGATTGACGGGATGGTCGCGAAAATCGGCGATCAGCGATTGCGTGAAGCCGCCGTCGAGCTCGGGATGGTCGATGCCGATCCGCATCTGGAGCTCGTCGTCGATCAGCTCGTTCGCTGCACGGAACGTATATCGGCGGATCAAGTACCCCGCGCGTAACTTGAGCTTGGGAGTCCACAGCTGGAGCTCGTACCCGAGCTGTGCGCGCGGGCCGAGCTGGGTGAACGCTTCGTACGAGAGGTAGTCGAAGCCAGCCTCGATCGAGCCGACCGCGTAGGGCCGGAACAGATCCTGGTGCTCGAGGCGCGCGACAGCTCGCATTCGCGGCTGATAGCCGGAGCCATCTCGGAGGTACGCATAGGCCGGCCGCAGATCGATCGTCAGCGTCTCGAGCGGATGCGGCCACCCCACGATCTCGTAGCCGGCGCGGCCGCGCACCTCGAGCACCGTGGGCTCGAGGCCGAAACCACCACCGAGCGTGACCTGCTGCGCCGCGGCCTTCGAGACCGCCACCTTCATGTTGACGACGGCGTTCTCGCCGGGCTCCGGCTGGACCTGCACCGTCGAGAACCGCTGGAGGCCGTAGATCGCGCGCTGCGTCGCCGCCACCGCTGCCATCGAGTACGTCTCGCCGGCCGCGAAGGCGAGACGCCCGAGGATCGCGTCCTTCAGTGCGCCGTCGACACCCTGCACACTGACCGTCCCGAACTTGCACTTCGGGCCAGGCGTGAAGGCCAGCGTCACGTTCGCGGTGTGCGTCGCGATGTCGCCGTTGACCTTCGCGTCGAGCTTCGCGTGGGCGTAACCGGCGTCCTGAACCGCGCCGAGGATCAGCGGCTTCGCGAGATCGTAGACCTCGTAATTGAATGGCGCGCCCTCGGGAATCGGCAGCTTGTTGCGAACCATCTTCGGAGTCAGATCCGGATCGTCGGGGAGTCCCGTGATCGCCACATGTGTGCGAGAGCGCTCGCCTTCTACGATCGAGTAGGTCACCGTCGCCGCGTCATCGGTGCGGTCGATCCGCGACTGGATATCCGCCTCGAAGAATCCGGCCCGCGCGTACTGCCCCTTGAGCCGGTCGCGATCGAGCTCCACCTGATAGAGGTCCGGTGCGCGCCCGGCTTTCTGGACGCGGCGCATCTGTAACCCGGTGCGTAGCTTCTTATCGTTGAAGGCCTTGTTGCCTTCGAAATCGATCTTCTTCAGCCACTCGTCGCCGGGCTTGTGAGGTTTGTTACGCGAACAAGCCACGGACAGCAGCAGCAGCAAAAACACGGAGAGAGCACGCACCAGCATTGGGTACGCAAAGTGGGAGCCAGGAAACGGGCCAGATTCTGCGCCCATTTATGGCGAGATCTGCGCGCGAGCGCTCGGTGTTGCATCAAGGTCGCGTCATCGAATGGACTGCGATCTGCACGATCGCACCGCATGACGCGCCCGACGCTGATCTTCACGATGTTGAAGGAAACCGTGAGCGACTGGGTCGATGACAAAGCCGCACGCCTCGCGGCAGCGCTCGCGTTCTATACCCTGCTCTCGCTCGCGCCCTTGTTGATCATCGCCGTCTCGGTGGCGGGTCTCGTGTTCGGCGAAGAGGCGGCGCGCGGCGAGGTTGCCACTCAGCTGCAAGGCCTGCTCGGCGCACAGGCTGCCGAAGCGATCCAGTCGGTGCTCGCCAACGCGAAGTCTCCGGCCAGCGGGATCGTCGGGACGATCGTCGGCGTGGCGGTGCTGCTGTTCGGCGCGTCGGGCGTGTTCGGCGAGTTGCAAGGCGCGCTAAATCTGATCTGGGAAGTCGAGTCCAAACCCGGCCGCGGTTTGAAGGGCTTCATCCGTGACCGGTTCTTCTCGCTCACGCTCGTGGTCGGCGTCGGCTTCTTGTTGCTCGTGTCGCTCGTGCTGAGCGCCGGGTTGTCCGCGATGGGCGGATACATGTCGAGTCACCTGCCCGGCGGAGAGGGGGTCTGGCAGATCCTCAACTTCGTCGTGTCCCTCGCGGTGATGACCGGATTGTTCGCGCTGATCTTCAAGGTCGTGCCCGACGTCGAGATCGAATGGCGCGACGTCTGGATCGGCGCGCTGTTCACGGCAGGGCTGTTCACGCTCGGCAAGTTCCTGATCGGCCTGTATCTCGGACGCTCGGGTGTCGGCTCGCCGTTCGGTGCGGCGGGATCCGTGGTCGTCCTCGTCGTCTGGGTTTACTACTCGTCGCAGATCTTGTTCCTGGGCGCCGAGTTCACGCAGGTCTTCGCGCGTCACCGCGGCTCGCGGATGGAACCGACCAAGAACGCGGTGGCGATCGCGACGGAAGCGGAGAAACGGAATCTGTCGCCGAACAAGCTGGACGGCAGTCTCCAGAGTTGATCGATCCGAACGTCCGAAAGCGCCCGAAAATGGGTAGGGCGCAGTGGCTCTTCGCCACTGCGCCCAAATGAGCACGACCGTTCGACCGTAGGGTTTTCTATCCCCTACGCATTTGCGTAGGTGGGCTCCACGTAACCTATCGGGCTTCCCGACGAGCGGGCGTGCACTCCCAAGTCAGAGGCAGATCCCTGGATAGCAGAAGTAGGAGACAGTTCACCCCGGTTCTCGCATCGAACCGCCAGTGCTCGAGATCGAAACTAGAGATCGTGATCGATTTCGTCAATCGAAAAACTGCGCAGCCGATCACGCTCGAGAAAACTTTCTTCGGTCGCGCCGCGTCAGGTGCTGATCGTCTTTGAGGAAAATCGCAGAGCGATCGCGATGAAAAAAGTTTCGCTCGCCGGCGCTAGATCAGATCGTTGACGGCAACGGCGATCAGGGATCGGCACGAGCCGTGCGCTGACGACACGCAGCGCTAGTGGTCGTGGCCGGACGACCGCGGCCGGCCACCCTGCCAGTTCGCGCCTTCGCCGCCCTGGACGGCGGTCGAGCGGATCCCCCGCTCGAGCATCGACTCCTTGGTCTCGATCGCATCCGCGCGATCCTCGACCGGCAGCGCGTGTAAGCCAGTATCCATCCGGATGGCGTCGCACGGGCACGCTTCGACACACAGTCCGCACACCACGCAGCGGAGCTCGTCGATCTCGAAGATGGCAGGGCGCTTCTCGATGCCCTTGTCGTCCGTTTCCGCGGGAACGATCGTGATGCAGTGCGCCGGGCACACCGTGGGGCAGCACATGCACGCGACGCAACGGACGGTGCCGTCATCGCGCTGCATCAGGCGGTGGAGG
>JACCYD010000293.1 GCA_013696695.1 Deltaproteobacteria bacterium
GGTCACCGACGCCGACAAGAAGAATGCCGACGATCTCGCGACGTCGGTCGATGGTCTGCGCCAGACATTTGGCGATCAGATCGACAGCAAGAACACCAAGCTCGTCGGTCCGCCCTCGGATCGCCCGGTGCTCCAGCAGGGCGCAGGCGATGCGCTGATCGGTCTCCCCACCGACGTGATCTCGCCGACCGCAGATTCGGCCACCGCGATCGCCGCGCTCAAGAAGGACGGCATCCCGCGCTGGGGCGCACTGACGGAGAACGAGCGCAAGCACGAGACCGCGTTCGCGAGCGTGCTCGAGCAGCACCTCGATGCGATGGTCGGCGAGTTCTACAACCGCTCGCGCGACGACGGCATGAAGGCGCACGTGTTCGAGGTCGACGGCGCGAAGAAGCTGTATGTCGCGTACGGCGGCGGCAAGGCACCGGGCAGCCCGGACGAGCTCAACGTCCGCGCGACGGCGAACCACGCGCTGCACCCGGCGGCGGTCGCGATCGCGCGCCTCGCGTTCCTCAAGCATCTCGATCACCTGAAGTCGCTCGATCCGAACGATCCGCAACGCTCGGTGCTCGTCACCAACGGCGGTTGCGCCGCGGGCAAGGGCTCGCTGACCGGCATCGTCAAGGATGCCGACGGCGGCAAGTTCAAGTTCGGCGCCGTGTGGGACGCGGCAGGCGAGGGCGATGCGTCGGAGAATGGCTGGATCCTCGCGGCCGCCTCGGCGCGCGGGCTCAAGGTGACGTACGGCTTCGTCGAGAGCGATCCGACGGTGACGTACAACGGCGTGCTCGATCGCGCCGAGAGCACCGGCCGTATCGTCGACCCGGTGACGTTCACGCGGTCCTACGTCAAGGGCCAGGAAAACATGCGCGCGTTCCTCGAGTCGCCTGAATACCAGGCGGCACTCGCGCGCGGCGACGTCGAGACGGTCGGTGTCTACACCGGCAAGTTCGACATGGCGACGAAGACGTTCCCGCAGAAGCGTCTGCTCGGCGACAACGGCAAGATCGGCGCGGACGACATCGGCGCGGCACCCGACGAGACCAAGATCTCGTCGCGCGCGGTCGAGATCTTCGAGCAGTGGCTCAAGAAGCAGCAGGCCGATGGCAAGCCCACCGATCACTGGGTCGAGGGCGGCATCGTCAACCCGCTGAAGTTCGATCCGAAGACGGCGACCGACGCACCGAAGACGCCAACCGAGCCGACGACGGTCAAGCCGGGCGACGACACCAAGATCAAGGCCGACGATCCGGCGATCAAGCCGAAGACCGACACGGCCGAGCCGATCGATCCGGCTGCACCGTCGACGAAGGGCACCAAGCCCGACGAGGAAGTCGCACCCACCGGTTCGCACAAGGGCAAGGACGTGTTCCAGCCCCGCACCCAGGGTGAGGGCGACGCGAAGCAAGTCGTCAAGTACAACCAGGCCGAGCTGCTGTCGGGCCTCGCACCTCTCGCGGCACGCAAGGGCGCGACGGTCGCGATCGATAGCGTCACCGATACCGGCGCCTCGATCCGCATGACGGTGAAGACGGCGAGCGGCGAGACCATCGAGGTCGTGGTCCAGCTCAAGGTCACCGAGAACCTGACGCCGGCGTCGTCGCACGACGGCGATGGCGGCGCGGCGCGGTTCACGCTCGATCCGAAGGACGGCCAGTGGAAGGCCACGATCGAGCTCGCGCAGGGGCTCGATCCGCGTGACATCCGGTTCGTCCTCGGTCACGAGGTTGACGAGATCGCGGACATCGTTCAGAAGCATCCGACCGGTAACGCCAAGAAGGCGATGGCCGACGAGATGGTCGCGGGCGTCACGCGCGACAACGATCGCGGCTCAAAGATCCGGTCGCACGACGTCGCCGCCGCGAAGGAAGTCGTCGAGCTGTTCAACGACTGGCAGCGGCTCGCCGCCGAGGGCAACGACGTCGAGGCAGCGCGCCGCAAGGAGACGCTCGATCGCGCACTCAAGGCCAACAACCTCGAGGACATCAACGACTCGAAGCTCGCGCTCCTCACCGAGGTCGATGCACCTTCGGCGCTGATCAATCACCTCCGGCAACCGGAGACGGCCAGTACGAAGAAGAGGCCGCCGCTCAAGCTCGAGCCGGGTGTGGTTCCGCCCGATCTATCCCCCAAGAAGACGAAGGTCTTCCAGGACGCGGCGGAGCTCCACGCCCGTCTCAAGGACTCCCGGTTCCACGGCCCCGACTTCGCAGATCTGCAGTGGCAGCAGTTCCTCAGGGATCACGGCATCAACGTCGAGCTCGTGATCAAGACGGGACCTCAGGGCTACAAGGACCAGGCGGTCACCGCGTCCGACGATCTCCTGCAGCGCGAGAAGCCGGTGCCGCGGTACCACGCGGAAGAGGCCGTCGCGAGCGAGGCCGCGGTCGGGATCCGCTCGCCGACCCTCAAGAACCTCAACGAAGAAGTTCCGCTGACTGCGTTCAAGCACCTGGCCGTGACCACGGCGGGCTTCGACGTCATCAATGTCGTCGATGGTCAGAAGATGGAGATCGAGGTCACGCTCGCCGACGGCACGAAGAAGCGCCAGGTCGTCAAGCTGCTGCCTGCGACGCATCTTGCCGACGGTCAGATGGCGGGCATGCGCCGCGATGGCGACGAGATCCAGATCTGGGTGTCCGCCACCCTACCGGATGATCAGGTTCACCGCGCCCTCGGCGCGATCATGGGCAAGGTCGTCGCCAGCGCGAAGCGCTCGCCGGCCGATGCACCGATGAACGCGGCCGAAACCGCGCAGGCATCGGCGGTCGGTCAGATCGATGCGTTGCTCGGTCATCTCGGGATCGTCGAGCTCAAGAACGACAAACCCCACGACGATCTGCCTGCCGGGGGCAGCGTGGAAGATCGCGCGAAGGTCGCGGCTCAGAACGCGAAGCGCGAGAGCACCGATCGGATCGCGGCCGAGCTCGAGCTGCTGCTCGCGCAGCACGGCGCGGACAAGCCGGGCGAGCAGCGCGATGCACTGCTCAAGCAGATGGGACCGGCACTCGCCGTCAAGGTCGAGCAGTTCGTCGCCGGCCGGAAGCGGCTCGGATTCGAGCCGGGCAAGATCGCTGATCCGTCGCAGCTCCCGAAGGCACCGGTCGACGAGGAGACCAATCGTCCTTCGACGGTGCTCCCGGGAGCACCCAAGAAGCTACAGCCGTACACCGAGGCCGATCGGGTGACGATCCTCGAGCTCCAGGTGGTGTTCGAGACCATCAAGGAGATCGACGATCGCCTCGCTCAGCGCGATCAGAAGGACACGAGCACCAGGGCGGTCACGATCGCCGGCGGCGAGACGATGCGCCGCAAGGACATGCTCGCGCGCGCACAGGCGCTGATGGCCAAGCTCCAGCTCGGCGGCAACGATCCGGCGTACTACCAGGCGCGGCTCAAGGAGCTCGACGAAGTGTTCCCGGGTGCGCAGTCCGCGATCGGCGATCAGGTGCAGACGCGCGTCACCAAGCGCGTCGAGTCCGACAAGGCGCACGATGATGCCGAGGGCTACCAGACGCGCGCGAAGACGAAGTCCGGGGACATCGAGAAGATGCTCGAAGCGACCGCGGCGACGCCGGACAAGCCGTTCACCTGCGACCGGATCGTCGTCGGCGACGGCCCGACAGGTCTCGCGAACATCGCGGGCCTCGCGGAGCTCGGCGTCAAGCCGGACAAGGACGGCTTCATCGATCCGTCGAAGATGCTCGTCGTCGGTGGTTCGGACATGATCGCGCGGATGGCCGAGGCCGATCCGAACATGCAGTGGGGCCAGCGTCCCGAGGTGTTCGACGGCAGCGGCGCCAAACACCCGATCTTCCGCGGTGGCAATGGCGAGCTCCAGCGCACCTCCGAGGACACTGGCGCGTTCTCCACCGTCGGTCAGGTCAGCGACGCGATGGATCTCGCACGCAATCGCCTCGGCGTCGCGCGGGCGCAAGCGACCGTGCTGCGCGTCGAGCTCCAGGAGGCGCACGGCGGAGCCGGCTGGGCAGCGAACGACTATCCGGTGCGCGTCGTCATGATGGTCAATGGCAAGGAGATCGTCGTCTACACGAAGGCGACCGACATCACGACGGGTATCGGCGCCGCGAGACTCCCCGACGAGTCGATCCTGGCAATCAAGGATCGCAAGAGACTCCTCGAGGGTCCCGAGAAGGTGATGATCAGCGGCGAGCAGGCGATGACCGACGCGGATCTCGCCGGCGAGAAGGTGCTCGTGTACGGCTACGGCCCGACGGGCGCGTGGGCAGCGATCGAATCGGCGCGTCGCGGTGCGACCAGCGTCGACTGGGGTGGGTCCTCGGCACAGCTTCCGGAAACCCCGGCGAAGAAGTACGCCGGCAACGAAAGCCAGAAGAAGTCGAGCAGCAACGAGCAGGGCTTTGCCGACCTGCGGAAGGTCGATCGCGTCCAGGAGACCCTCGACCCGAAGCAGAAGGTCAACATCACCACCGACCGCATCGCGAAGATCGAGCCACAGGGTTCCGGCGCTGTGGTGACGTACGCGCGTGGCGAGCCGCCGAACGTGTCGACGTACCAGGTCCACTACACGAAGATCATCAATGCCTCGGCGCCGAGCCAGGCCGCGGGGGTCGACACCGTTCCAACGGCCGAGACCAAGGCGGGCCGCGTGGTCGCGGGTCTTCCTCTCGCGCCGCAGGAGAACACGCAAGCGCCGGTGTGGGCGTCGAAGGGTGACCTCGTCCGCGTGATGGGTCCGGCCACCGAGGGCGTGTCGGGTACGTCCACTCAGAACGCCGAGATCGCGCGGCGCGCGGATGCGATTCCGCGGTCGGCCGATTCGCCGGATCCACGCGTGATGGAAGCGACCGGCACCGCGGCCGACATGGCCAACGGCACCGGGCCCGCGCCGACCACGGAGTGACGAGTTATCTACGTGACGAGTTTATCTACGTGACGAGTTTATCTACGTGACGAGTTTATCTACGTGACGAGTTTATC
>JACCYD010000388.1 GCA_013696695.1 Deltaproteobacteria bacterium
CGGCGAGTTCGTTCACGATGCGGTCGCCGGCGCGGCGCTCGCCAGCGTCGTCGAGCGTGGTGACGCGAGCTACTTCGTCGAGGCGGAAGCGTGCCTGGCGCTCGGCCGGACGCGCACGGCACGCGCCGGCGAGCTGCTGCGAGCCGCGGCGAACCGCGAATCGTTCACCGATGTGATCCGCCAGCACGCATATCGCGGCCTCGCAGAGGCACGGGATGACAGCGCGCTCGGCCTGCTGGTCGAAGGTACGCGCTGGGGCCGTATCACGCAGGGCCGGCGCGCGGCCACCGGCGCCCTCGCCGTCCTCATGCGCGGCCGTCGCGATCGCGAAGCGCGCGATGTTCGCGAGCACGTCGAGCGATTGCTCTCCGATCGCGACTTCCGCGTGCAGGCCGCCGCCGTCGAGGCGCTCGGCGTGATCGGCGATCCTGCCGCGATCCCTTCGCTTCGCCGGATGATCGATCGCGAGCTCGATGGCCGCCTTCGGCGCCGCGGCAAGGAAGTGATTCGCGATCTCGAGGACGGCGCGCCACTCGCCGACGAGGTTCGGCGGCTGCGCGATGAAGTGGGCGAGCTGCGCTCGCTCGCCGGGATGCTGCGCGAACGCCTCGAGCTGATCGAGGCCGGCGGAACGCTACCTGGTGACGACGACGAGAAGAAAGAGAAGAAGAAGAAGAAAAAGAAGCGGAGCTAGCTCTTTTTCTTGGCCGTCGGAATCAGATCGATCGTGGGCGCGTCCGGCTTCACGACGCCCGCGTCGCGCGCGGGAATCACGTCGAGGCTCGCCGCATCGGGTGTGGGTCGCCCTGCATCCGGTACGACCCGCGCATCGGGCGGTGCGATTCGCGCATCGGGTAGCCGTGGCGGCGGACGCCGCGCATCGCTGGGCGCGCGCGCTGCATCCGCTGGGAGTTGGGCATCCGCGCCCGGCACCGCCGCATCTGGCGAGCTCGCGACGACGGCATCCGACTCGACGACGAACGCCGAACCACCCGGCGTGACATCGTTCGCCGCCTTGTCGGCATCGATCGCCGCGCCACCGCGCGTGGTTGGCGAGTCGCTACGCATCATCCGCCACGCGACCACCCCACCACCACCGAGCACGAACAGCGCGACCAGCGGCATCAGCCAACGTCGCGTCAGCGGCGGCCGATCGAGGGATGGATTGGTCAGCGGCGGATTCGCCGATGTCGCCGTCTCGTGCGCGAACGAGTCCGCAGGCACGCTCCTGATCACGTCGCTCTTGACGCCCGGCGGCGGCGACCCTTTCCACGCTCCCGTCGTCAGCACCGAAGCCGGATCGTCGGCGAGCGCCTCGATGGCGGCGTGGACGTCGCGCGCCCTCTGATAGCGGTCCGCCGGCTCCTTACGCATCAGCTTCTGGATCAGCGCCGTCAGATCCGCCGGCACGTGCTCGCCGAGCTGCGGCACCGGATCGCGCACGTGCGACGCCAGCACCACGTTGACGTTCTCGCCGACGTACGGCGGCCGCCCGGTGGACAGCTGATAAAGGATGCAGCCCAGCGAATACAGATCCGCCGTCTGATCGCTGGTCTTGCCGAGGATCTGCTCCGGCGGCATGTACAGCGGGGTGCCGAGGATCGCGTCGGTCTTGGTGACCAGCGACGTGTTGTCCTGTACGAGCGACTTCGCCAATCCGAAGTCGAGGATCTTCACCAGATCCCGCCCCACAGGCTCGTCGAGGATGACGATGTTTCCGGGCTTGAGATCGCGGTGGATGATGCCCTGCGAGTGCGCGGCGTCGAGCGCGTCGCACATCTGCATGCCGATGCTCTTCACGCGCTTCATCGGCAGCGGCCGCATCGCCTCGAGGTCCTTCGACAGCGGCCGCCCGCGCAGCAGCTCCATCGCCAGATACAGGATGCCGTCGTCGGTCTGGCCGAACTCGTAGACGCTGACGATGTTCGCCTGGCTCAGCCGGCTGGCGAGCCGCGCCTCGCGCAGGAATCGCTTCGCGACGTTGCGATCGTTCGCCAGCTTCGGGTGGATGACCTTGATCGCGATCTCTCGATCCACCGAAAGCTGCCAGCCGCGATACACGGTGCCCATGCCGCCGTGGCCGAGTGGCGCGCGGACTTCGTACCGGTTGTCGAACACGCGGCCGATCAGCGTGTCGGGGCGCGCCTTGAGCTTGATCAACATCGCGCCGTCGTTCGGACAGAACTGGGCGTCGATGGTGAACGACTGATTGCAGGCGGCGCAGTACGCCTCGTCGCTCTCCGTGGTCTGCGTCAGCTCGGCCTTCGCATCCGCGTTGGGATTCGACGATTCGCTCACAGCGGCTCGATCGTGATCGTCACACCGGGTTCGAGACTGTCGGTGAACAGCAGGAGAAAGCGGGACCCTCCCTGCTCGAACCGCTGGATGCGCGCCACGGGCTCGTCTGAATTCACCGACGGTGGATCGCGCGTGATGCGGACGATGTCGGAAGCCAGATCGACGGCGAGCGCCCATCCCGGCGGCACCACCTCGTTACCGATCACCTCGACGTCGAACTCATCCTCGTGCGGCTGGAAGTCGTCGTAGATCCCGGACTCATTCGCGCTTCCCAGCTCTTCATCCCCGACCCGGATCGCGGGTTCGGAGAGCTTCTGGAGGAGCGTGCTGCATTGCGCCGCCACAAGGTCGTCATCGCCGTCGATCTGGATCGCGGAGAACGCCTGCTCCGCCGTGTCGGTGATGGTCGAGCCCGTTTGGAAGTCGAGCACGTGGGCATCCGCGTTCGCGTTGGGAGCGACGCGAGAGATCACCGGGTTGTACTGCACGCCGACCCCGTGCGTGGCGTACAGCGTGCACGCGCCCATCTCGTCCTGTCCCTGACCGATGATCTCGACGTTCGTGTGGTCGACGTTGCGCCCCGTGTCGGCGAACGCCCAGAAGCTCGTGAAGAAGAACGTGTCGGTCGCGGGGAACGCAGCCACGCAACCACACTCACCCCCTGCGGACGTTAGCGCTCCGGACTCGATCGCCTTGACCTCGGAGTCATTGCGCACGATGCGGCCGGTCGGAAAAAACGTGAACGTCGAGCTGGCGGTGAGCTGGTGAGGGGTCGGACAGTTGTACTCGACGACAAAGCGCGTGTTGATCTGCGCGACGAACGGACCGTCGTCGTTCGTGGTGATGGAGCTCTCCAGCACGGTCCCGTCGGTGTCCGAGGTCGCGACCACGGCGGGAAACAGTGCGAACCCGACCTGGCGCTCGAGCCCACAGTCGGTTGGACCCTGCGCGAGCGTCTCGATCTGTGCCCCGCCTTGCGAGATCAGCAGGCTGTCCGGAAGGTGGAGCTCCAGCTCCTCGCCGCCATGGAACCGCATCTCGTAGTTGGGTCCGACGACGCGGCGCCCGAAGCCGTCCTCGACCACGGTGATCAGCGGCTCGAAGTCGTACTCGGGCTCGATCTTCGCGCACGCTGCCACGCAAGCGACGGTCGCGAACACGCCAAACCTCATCACGGCAACGAGTATCACGTGCGCGCAGCCCGGCGGCAACGTGTTAGCCTCGGACCGTGATCCGGGTATCGCTGGCGCTGATCTGCCTCGCGCTCACCGTCCAGCCCGTGCGCGCCGACACGGCAGCCGCCGAAAAGCTCGCCGCCGACGCCAGCACGGCGGCGGCCGCGGGCAACTTCAAGAAGGCAGCCGAGACCTTCGCGCTCGCCTTCAAGGAAGACCCGAGTCGCACCGACGTGTTCTGCAACATCGGCATCTCGTACTTCAAGGCGGGCTCCCTGCCCCGCGCGCACGTCCTGCTCTCGCAGTGCATCGAGCGCAGCTCCCTGGATCTCGCATTCAAGGACAACGCTCGAAGCGTCATCACCTCGATCGAAGAGACGCTTCGCAAGGAGAACCACGCCCCGATCACGCTCCGGCCCGACCCCAAGAACGCGATCGTCGTGATCGTCCCGTTCGGTCTCGAGAGCGAGTTCTCCGGTACGCGCACCGTGTGGCTGCCGTTCGGCCCGAACCAGGTCGAGGTCCGGGCAGAGGGATTCCTCACCGAGCTGTTCCCCGTCGTGATCTCGGAGCAGGCGCCGAAAACCGTCGAGCTTCGGTTGAAGCCGAAGCCGGGGGTCGACGTCCCGCCACCACAGAAGCCCGGCGTGACCGACAGCAGCCCGTTCCCGAAGTGGCCGGCGATCGCGACCTCCGTCCTCACCGTCGGAGCCGTCCTGATCGCGGTGATCTCGTATCGACAGGCGCAGGATGCAGCGGAGAGCGGCGGCTTCGCGGTCGATGTCGAGGCCGAGGAGAGCTCGCCGTTTCCCTACGAGGTCTCGAAGTACAACTTGATGCTCGGCATCAGCGGCACCACCGCGATCGTCGCCGGCGCGGCGAGCGGCTACCTGTGGTACCGCGCGACGCGGTCACCATCGACGAGCGTCGAGGTCCAGCCCACCACCGGCGGCGCCGCGGTCACGTTCCGCGGCCGGTTCTGAGTCGGGCTACGTCTCGACGAGCTCTTTGACGATCGCCGCGAGCGTCTCGCGCGCGCGGGTCAGCTCGTCCGCGCGAAGCGTCACTCCACCGACGACGGCGTGCCCACCGCCACCGTGGCGCGCGCACAGGTCGCCGATATCGTGGCGACGCGCCTTGGTGCCCCACGGGTTCACGCCGACGGAGATCTTGATCGAGGTCGGCGCGCTGGTCGCCGACACCGTGTAGAGGCAGGTCGGGAACAGCTGGTAGCCGAGGAAGCCCGGGCTCCGCGCGCCGATATCGTCGATCCGATCGAACACGATGACATCGCCGTGCCAGACGCCGAGGCGCTTGACCTCGTCGAGCTCGCGGCCGCGCTCCGTTTCGATCGTCGCGAGCTGCGCGATGAGCTCTGGCCGCTTCGCTACCTCCTCGAGGGAGGATTGCGAGAGCCAGTCGACGTACCGCGCGGTGTCGAGACCCGAGCGACCATGCGCGAGCCATGCGGCGAGGCGCTGCGCCGGCTCGCCGAGCGCGATGGCTTCTTCGGCGGATTTGAACTGCGCGGCATCGATCCGATCGGCCCAGACCACGGCATCGAGAAGCCGCGGTGGGGTGGCCCAGCCGAACCTACTCTCGAGGGCGCGCGCGATCAGGCCGGCACACGATGGGGCTGCGGGATCGAAGAACCAGGTGTCTAGATGCTCGCGCTCGAACACGTTGCGGAGGGTGGGCGGCTGGAAGGCGGTCGGGTGGTGATCGAACCACCAGCGCATCTTCGGATCGGCGCAGAACCGGAAGTCGAC
>JACCYD010000416.1 GCA_013696695.1 Deltaproteobacteria bacterium
TCGATGCGATTTTCACCGCGCCCGCGTGGGCGCGGGAGCCTCGCGAGGCGGCCGAGGCGCGCGAAATCACGGACTGGCAGCCGATTCGTCGACGGAAATCGGCGATCTGGGATCCGAACTAGTTAGATAGTCGCTGATGAACGCGTCGGCGTAGCGCGCTCAGCGATCGATGCTGATCGGTACCACGCGATCCCCGGCGACCCGCAGGTGAACCACGAGCCGGGTGCCATGCCGACTCAGCGCCACGGTGAGGAAGGGATCGTGCTCGAGACCTGCCTTGCGCGCCGCGGCGATCGCATCCGCGAGCTCGATCTCGATCTCGAACTTACTACCCGGCACGATCGTGCCTTGCACGAGGACGGGATCGATCCGACGGGTCCGGTCCCAGCGCACGACGTACGAGATCGATCCGATCTGCGGTAGGTCGCCGAGCGCGCGTAGATCGTCGAGCCGGAGCCGGGTCCCCGTGACCCGCGGGCGATCGAGCTCGAGTGAACCGGCGAGTGCGAACCGCAAGAGCTTCGCCCGGCGCGCGAGCAGCACCTCCGTGATGCGGGCCGCCGCCCCGGTCTCGTTGTAGTGGCCCGCGGTCACCGTTGCGCGGATATGATCGGGCTGGATCCGCGCGAGGATCGATGCGGCCCAGAACAGGTCACCCCGTGTCCGCTGGTCGAACGCGGGATTTGGAAACTCGGGCTTCCACTGCGACGGGTCGAACACGATCGCTTCGAACAGCCCGACCGAGCGGAGCGCGCTGCGCTTGACCCTGCGATACGGCGGATAGCGCCACCCGAAGCTGATGAGGTTGCGGAACACCTCCGGCCAGTCGACGAGATATTCCCAACCCTCGACGGCGGCCTTCTCGCCGAGTCCCGTCGAGCCGAACGCATCGCCGAAATCGATCAGATAGTGCTCGACGATCCCGCGACCATCGTCAGCGATCGGTCGAAACATGTCGAGCGTGTTCGCCTGGCGCATATCCGGGTTGTTGAGCCATGCCGAGAACAGCCACAGCCCGCGCAGGCTCCGGCGATGCTCGTGTTCGATCGTGTCGTTGCGATCATCGATGCGCGTGCCGCTGTACGAGAACGAGCCGAGGATCTTGCCGGGTGGTTGTTTCGAAAACAGCATGCGAACCCGGCCGTTCGCGTCCGGGTTGGTGTTCGCGAGCAGCAGAGCGAGCGCCTGCGCGGTCAGCCAGACCGCCCGGTTGTACTCGTCCTTGCCCTTCGCCGACGGAGCGAGCACGAACCGCGATCGATCGATATCGAGCACGTGCATCGAAGGAACGCGATAGCCGGCCAGCCACAACAGGCGGGACGAGATCACCTCGGCGCTGGTCGACAGCTCCGGGAACGCCGGGTGGTCGAGCTTCACGTACCAGACGTCCCGCGCCGAGTCGCGCACGATGAAGCCCGCGCTGATGCCAGCGATCTTGCCGCTGACCACGAGCAGCGGCCCCGAGGCTGGGCCGCCATCCGTCGCCTCGCCGCGGAACGCCTCGTCGCTCGTGATGGCACGCCGCCCGATCCGGTTCTCGAACCAGCTCGAGTCCGGCACCTGACCTAGCTCATTGACGTCGCGCGCCGCACGGCCGCCGACGAGCGCCCCGACGTACGTTCCGGGGCTGATCGCCCTACCGAGCGGCCGCACCGTCGTCTGGTACACATGATCCCACCAGTCCGAAGGCGACTGGCCCTCGGGCATGCGTATCAGCGCGATTGGAGGATCGAACTGAAACAGCCGATCGTGCGGGGCCTGTTTCCAGCCCGGCGCGCACGCCGCGAGCACGCACAGGATCGCGAGTCGGCGACTCACAGGAACAGCCTCTCGATCCCGAAGGTGATCTGTGGCCCCTCGGGCGACCAGCCGATCGCGCCCTGAAACACGAGGCTGACGTCGTGGGCCGCACGCAATCCGCCACCCACCGAGTAGCGCAGCGGATCGAGCGAGAAGTCCGCCTTGCCAAATGCAGTGCCGAGATCGAGGAACGTGAACGCATCGAGGCCGGCGCGCGACGTCAGGTATTCGTAGATCGGGAATCGATACTCCGCGGTGGCATGGAATGCAT
>JACCYD010000420.1 GCA_013696695.1 Deltaproteobacteria bacterium
GCTAGTCCGTCGTCGTTGACCTCGACGTGAACTTGAACCTGAACGCCACCTTGAACCTGGTCGTTGACCAGCAGGGCCGGAGGTTTTCGTCAGCGGAACCTGGGTCTGTGGGTCCCCCGACCGGAAACATCTCGGTCGTCGAAGAATCTCGGTCGAACCGACGTCGCGATGTGTCCTGTTCCGGGCCTCTTTGTCGACGACAAAGTTGACGGTGGTGTCGAGGTTCACGTTCACGTCAAAGTCGACGTCAAGGACCCTGCTCTTTACTTCGCGGTGACCGCGGCGCCGATCGCGATCTTGAAGTCGATGGTCGGCGGGTTCGGCGCCTTCGGCTCGGCTTCGCTGGCGGAGAACGTGGTCTCGAGGCGCTGCTTGAAGGTGGGAAACAGCTGGCCGTCGGTGAACGTCAGCTCCACCGTGCCGGTGCCCGCGATCTTCGAGATCTTTCCGCCCTGCATCAATTGATCGGCGCCGGTCACCTTCGTGGTGCCCTTGATCGTCCACACGCCGGCCTTGAACGCCGTGACCTCGTAGTCGGTGATGGCTTTGACGTCGAGGCGATCGGCGAGCTTGAACTCGGTGGTCGCTTGCCACTTGGCGCCGACGCCGACGGGCTCGGTGGGAAGCGGTGGCCACGAGGGCATCGTCAACCGCACGAGGTCGAGCACCTGCGCGCTGGCCTCGGCCTGCTTCTCGAGGTGCATCGTGATCTCGCCGGTCGCGCCGTTCGCGCCGATCTTGCCGCTGATCTGCAGGCCGACCGTCGAGGCCAGGACCTCGCGGAACTTCGCCATCGGGACCTTGGCGTCCTTCATCTCGAGCGCGTCGGTCTTGTCGACGGTGAGCACGAAGTCCGCACCATCGGCGGCGACCGCCTTGGTCTCCGCCTTGCCCGACAACACGACGGTCGGCACGTAATCGACCGCGGTGTCCTCGGGATCCTTGCTACCGCGGAGCGACTGGGTGACGCCAAAATCGAGCGCGAGCTCGACGGCCTGCGTCCCGCCTTGCTTCGGCGCGACCTTGAGTGGCAACCGCTTGCCGCGCCCCGGATTGAGGAGCTTCACCGTGATGGTGCGTGCCGCGATCTTGAGATCGAGTGGCCCGACGGGCGCCTTGGAGACCGGCTCTTCGACCTTCGGCGTCGGATCCGGCTTCGGTAGCTCCTCGACCTTTTCGTCGGGTGGAAGGGGCGCGAGGGGCGGCCCCTTGGCCTTGTTGCCGCATGCGAAAGCACCGACGAGAACAGACACGAGCGCGAGCCGCTTCATGCCGACGGACGCTAGCACACCGTACATAAATCGCTCGGTTTCGAGCCCATGTCGGGCACGGGCGCTCGGCGTGCGGTGGTGCTTGCCAGATCCGGCCTGCCCAGGTCACCAGGTCACGGCCTACCTGTTCGTAGGTTGCGGACGGCACGCCGAATGCTTTTGCTTCACAACAGGAGTCACCGTGTTGGATCCCAAATCAAAACAATGGCAGTCGGAGGTCGGGGATCTGCTGTCTGCGGCAGCATCGCTGTGCGTGGAGCACGGTCTGGATGTGGACACCTTCTTGACGGGCGCCTGGTCGGCGTACGTCGAGGCTCGCCCGGGGCTGCGCGAGTATCTCGAGGACATCCAGATCCGCAACCAGCTAGAAGAGCTGCGCAAGCAAGGCCGTCTCGGCGTGGCCTGAGCGAAGCTGGGTCGCACGAGCTCTCCCTAGATCAGCGGCCGAAACTCGACCCCGATGAACGGGATGATCGGCAGGCCGCGAAGATCCTGCTGCTCCGGCTCCCCGGTGAATTCGTTGAAGCCAAGCTCGCGGCCCTCGATGTTGCGCCGGTTCGCTGCGTTCTGGATGTCGATGTAGAACACGATGTCGCCCCAGCAGCGGTGCCACCGGCGATCGGCACGCAGGTCGATCGAGAGGAACACCGGCAGTCGCGAGCCAAACGGTACGCCGCTGCGGAACTCCTGGGTGGCGAGATCGATCGTCTCCTCGGTGTACGGGTTGCCCGACACCACCTGGAGGCGCGCGCCGAGTCGCCACTTGGTGAGCTGCACCGACGCGGCGAGCTGGAGGTTGTGACGCTGATCGAGCTCGAAGGCGCGCCAGCCGAGCAACACGCGCGGATCGTCGGTTCGGTCCGACTTCGCGAGCGTGTAGGAGAGCAGCGTGAACCACCGCCCGACGTTGCGCTTCATCAGGACCTCGAGGCCGTAGCTGCGCGCGCGGCCGATGCCCTCGCGATAGACCGCGAAGCCGAGCTGCTTCTCGAGGAGCAGCTCGAACGTCGGGCCTAGCCCTCCGAGGTTGGGCTCCGGCGCATCCGAGCCCGGTCGAGGATCGCGCGCCTTGACGCCGATGCCGGTGCCGTAATTGAAGAACCCCGTGAACGACGCGAAGATCTCGCGCGGCAAGATCGTGTCGACTCCGAGCGAGACCTGATCGGTGACCGAGCTATCGAGGGCGGGATTGCCGCTCGTCGGGTCAACGTCGCCCGGCGTCGGGGGCTGGTGGTAGCGGCCGATCGCCTGACGCAGCGTGATGTTCGGGGTCAGCTTCTGGTGGATGTTGAGGCGCGGATCGACGACCAGCTCGCCGGTCAGCCCGTAGACCTCGAGGCGCACGCCGGGCTTGATGGCGAAGCGCTCGCCGTCGAGCTTCCACCGCGTCTCGCCCCACAGCGCGACGTCGGTCCACGACAGCGTCGCGTCACCGCCGAATTCATCCTCGCCACCGACGTTGATCTGCGTCTTCGAGAGGTAGCCGCTCTCGAGCTCGAGGCCGCCGCGGAGGTGGCCCCACGTGTAGTCGCGCAGCAGCTCGCTGCGAACACCGCCGGGATAGAACGGCCGAGAGAACGACTCCTCGACATCACCCTCGAATTCGCCGCCCTTGTCGGTGAACGTCAACCGGTTGGTTCCGAACCACGGCGTGATCTGCAGCGTCGTCGGGCCGCGCTGGAGCTTGTACGGTGCCGCGATGCGCACGAACAGCGACGTCAGCGCGATGTCGTTGCTGGCCACGCGATCGATCGAGCTGAAGATCATCGGGTTGATCCGGCCGCGCTTGCGGGTGTCGCCCCACGACGTGCGGATCTGGAAATCCCAGTACGACGGCAGCGGCGCGTCCTCCTCGATGAACGGATCGACGATCCGATCGAGGTAGCTGCGACGCAGGCCGATCAGCACCCCGCCCTGCTTCCACGGACCTTCCGCCTGCACGTTCGAATCGAACAGCCCGATCGAACCGCCCATCCGCCACCGATCGGTCCGCGGCTCGCGTGTCGTCAGCGTGACCAGGCCGCCGGCCGCGCGCCCGTACGAGCTGTCGTAACCGCCGGCGGTGACCGTGAGGTCCGACAGCATGCCGCTCGGATAGAACGAGGTGATACCGCCGAAGTGAAACGCGATCGGGACCTCGATGCCGTCGAGGTAGACCGCGGTGTCGCGCGGTGACGTGCCGCGCAGCACCAGGCCACCAAACGAGAACGGAATGCGGGCGACGCCGGGCAGCACCGTCGCGGCGCGCAGGATGTCGTTGCCGGCGCCCGGGATCGAGCGGATCTCATCGACGGTGAGCTGATAGCTCAGCGGCTTGGTCTCCTCGGGGGCCTTGCCGCTGACCTCGATGACCTCCGACCCGCCCCCGCTAGCAGCGAGATCGATGCGGTTCGCGCCCGGGATGATCTTGACGGTCTTCGTGCCGAAGCCGGTCGCGACGATCGTCAGCTCGCGATCCTCGGGGCCGACCTCGATCGCGAAGTAGCCATCGACATCGGTCACCGCGATCGCGCCGCGATCGGTGAGCACGGACGCTCCCGCGATCGGGGTCGGCGTGCCCTCGCGGACCACCGTGCCGCGCACGACGATCCGCTTGCTGTCGGCGGCGACCATCGCCGGCAGCACGAGCAGCGCGGCGGTGATCCTCGCGATCATTCGGGTCCGACTCCGGAAACAGCCCTGCGGATGCTCCGCCGGCGCTCGGGTTACTGCTCGTTGATCGTCACTTTGATCATCTGGACCGGCGTGTTCGGACGATCGTTCTTGGTCGGCGTGGTCTCGATCTTCTTGACCACGTCCATACCCGACGTGATCTTGCCGAACACCGGGTGCTTCGACGGGCCCGGCGTGAACCAGTCGAGGTACTGGTTGTGGACGACGTTGATGAAGAACTGCGCGCCGCCCGAGTTGGGC
>JACCYD010000424.1 GCA_013696695.1 Deltaproteobacteria bacterium
GCGGCGCAGCGCGACGCGATAGCGCGCGGTGTCGAAGGCGCGATGCGCCGCGCGCGGCAACCACAGCAGCAACCACAGCGTGGCGATCGCCGAGCACGCGATGCCGACGCCGATCCAGCTGCGACCGAACATCGTACCGAGCACCAGCGGCGCGGCGACGCAGCCGACGAGCCAGCCGATCAGTTGCCCGACGTGCCGCACTCGCCGAGCATACCCAACCCGCATGACTCGCCGATGAGAATTATCGCGTGACCTCGCGCTTCGCGCCGGAACAGCGATCGAACAGTGCGCGATGCGCTCGCAGCGAGAATTCATCGTCGCGTGTCGCGTAGGCGCGCACCCAGTCGAGCAGCATCTCGAGATTCGCATCCTGCGCTTCCTTGCTCGCATACTTGTGCGGCTCCCACGGACGCGCCCGACAATGCGCGACGCAGGTGTCGACGCCGGGATTCAGGAACACCAGCTCGGTGCTGCGCTGTGCGGCGGACTCGATCAGATCCGCGTAGCAGCCCTCGATTACCCACGCATCGCCTTGGACCGTGAACGCGTCGAGCTTCGCGAGGCTGTCGGCGAGCGGCGCGCGTCGTGGTGGCGAGGTCGGCAGCCACGCGAGCGTATCGAGATCGAGATGACGAAGCCCGTGCTCGTCGGCGAGGCGACGCGCGAGCGTGGATTTCCCCGCGCCCGAATTTCCGTAGATCACGATCCGCACGAGCGCAGCGTACCGATAGTTCCTGCGCGCGTGTTTCGAGGCTACCCGTGCAAACACCGGCCATCGGACGTCGGGAACCTGTAAGCTTGTCGCATGGGGCACCGATCGTTTGCCTGCGCGCTGATTGTTGTCGCAGCCTGTGGAACCGATCCGAGCGGTCCGGGAGGTGGCGACGATGACGATAACCCCGGTGCCGGCGAGCCCGCCGAGCTGATGGGCATCACCGGCGCGCACAACGCCGTGCGCGCGGATGTCGATGTCGAGGGCATGACGTGGAACACCGCCCTCGCCGCGCTGGCCACCGGCTTCATCGCCGATTGCGCATTCGAGCACTCGAGCTCGAACGAACGCATGGGCGTCGCCGGGTTCGACTACATCGGCGAAAACCTCTTCTCGTCGGGTGGCTTCCAGCCCACCGGCGCGCAGGTCACCGATGCATGGGCCTCCGAGAAGGCCGACTACGATTACGACAGCAACTCGTGCAACGGCGTGTGCGGCCACTACACGCAGATCGTGTGGCGCGACTCCACCGACCTCGGGTGCGCGGTGAAGGAGTGCAACGGCGGCTACATCGTGTCGTGCGAGTACGGGCCGGGCGGCAACTTCAACGGCCAGCGACCTTACTGACAGGCTGCGACTACGGGCAGGCTGAAGCGAGCGCCGCGGGCGCGTAGACCGTCGGCGCGCCGTCGCGCAGGTAGCTCGCGAGGAAGCAGCCGTACTGGTACTTGACCTCGTCGCGCTGGCGAAAGATCTGGTGCGCATCGACCACGCCACCGTCGGTGTACTGCACGACCACGCGCGTGGTCTCGCGGTTGCCGAGGACGGGATACGACATCAACCCGTCGAGGTGGCCGACGCGTAGTGCATCCTGGGTCTCGGGCCACACCAGGTCACCGGCTTGCTGGTTGCCGTAGGCGAGCGCCGCGGCATCGAACACCGGGTTCGCAAAGAACTGATCGTCGAGCCCGATCGGCTGGTAGACGTGCACGCCGTCGAGCCGCGCCATCGACACCATCGGTTCGGCGATCTCCCAGCCGAGCCCGATCAGCGAGAGCGTCGGGTGCATGAAGTCGAGCGTCACGGGTTCGACGCCGAAAATGCCGGCGAGCAACTCGCGCGCGCCGCTGACGATCGCGGTGTCGAGGATCATCAGGTTCCACATCCCGCCGGCGCCGAACGGCGTCACCGCGCCGTAGCGCGGCTCGACCGCCGCGATCATGTTCGTGTACATGCCGCCCATCGAGTGGCCGCCGGCAGTCAACGTCGTCGCGTCGAAGCGATGCGCCGTGACGCCGTTCGGGAGCACCGCGGCGCACGCGCCGAGCGTGGCTTGCGGGATGTCGAGCGCGAGCAGCGCGTCGAGGAGCAGGCGCTGCTCGAACACGCCCTCCTGGAAGGTCGACGGGAACGCCGCGAGGTTGTTGAAGTTGAGGTACGCGTAGTTGCTCGCGCCGGGCAAGCGCTCCGGGTTGATCGGCAGCGCGGCGGCGGCTGCCGCGATCCCTCGCTGCGCCACCACGAAGCCCGGGCCTTTCCCTGCCTCGGGACCCGACTCTGCGGTCGCGCTCGGTCCCTCGTCGACGAGATCGAAGCTCGCCCCGCCCGAGCCATGGAAGTACTGCCACAGCGGCCAGCCACCGGCGGGCATCGTGCCGGTCGGCAGCGTGATGCGGAGCGGCACGGTGGTAGTGCCTTGCGCGATCGGCACGCCGGCGTCGTCGAGCACGAAGCCGCCGTCGGAGTCGAACGGGGGCGTGCCGAGCTGATAGGTAGGCAGCGTGACGTCGGCGACCAGCGCGCAGAAGCTGTCGTGGGTCGCGTCGAGGCGAAGATTCTCGATCGACGCGCTCGCACTCGTGCGGATTGCTTCGGAGCGGTCGCGCAACACGCCGACCTCGTCGCCGGTGGTGAACACCGTGGCCGCGAGGAGCTCGTCGCGCGGGATGCCGACCTGATCGAGCGTGTCCCACAGCGGCGCGTAGAGCTCGCGGGCCGCGGCGCCACGCGTACCAGCGGG
>JACCYD010000427.1 GCA_013696695.1 Deltaproteobacteria bacterium
ACCGGGATGGTGTAGATGCCGTCGGCGTTGCCCGGGACGTCGATCGAGCGCGCGATCGAGAGCATGTCTCGCACCTGGCTCGAGTAGTCGGTGATGATCAATAGGTTGCCGGCGACGCCGACGTTACCGGCGGGCGAGCGGATCGCATCGATCGCCTGACGCACCGTCTCGACCGGCGCGTGCGACGGCCGCAGGATGTAGCGCACCACCTGATCCTGGTTCGCGGGGACGCCGCCCTTGTAGATCGGGACGGTCTCGCTCTTCGCGGTGGCCGACTCGACGATGCGCATCACGTTGCCCTTCGGCACGATCGTGAGGCCCATCGTGGACAGCGACGCGAGGAACACGCTGTACGCCTCCTGCGGCGTCATTTTTAGCGGCGCGATGATCGTGACTTTTTTGCCGGTCGACACGATCCGCGGATCGAGGATGAAGTTGCGGCAGGTGAAGCCCATCACCCACGTGATCAGATCCTTGAGCTCGGTCTCCGGCTTGAAGCTCACCGACACCGGCTGCGTCGTGTTCTTGCCGCAGCTGTAGAGCTTGTCGTCCGCTGGAGTGGGGGTGTTGCTGCCGCCTGCCGGTGCCGGCGTAGGCGCGGGCTGCGTGAACGACAGACGTGGCACGAACAGCGCCGCGATCACGGAGCTGACGAGCACGGTCTTGATGGCTTTGTTCATGGGCATCTTTGTAAAGAGTCTCGTCATTTGATCGAGTACTTGAGGGTGACGGGCTTGCCGCGACGGATGACCTCGACCTCGAGGCTCGTCGACGACCGCAGCTTCTGGTAGATCTCGAGGCCCTTCTCGGCGCTCGTCAGCTCGAACCCGTTGACCGAGGTCAGCGTGTCGCCGTTGGTCAGGCCGAGCTTGGCGTACGGAGACGACGGCCGGATCGCGTACAGCTTGATGCCTTCCGGCTTGCCGTTCTTCATCGCGGGCACGACGCGCGCGCCCTTCATGAACGCCATCGGGTTCTCGGTGACCTTGGCGACCAGCTCCTTGCTGATCTCGAACGTGGTGTCGTCGAGCTTCTTGATACCGCTGTCGATCGCGTTCTGCATGTCGTCGCCGTCGCCAGGCGGCTTCTCGGGCTCGGCCGCAGCGACCGTGGTCACCGGCGGTGCGCCGCCGAGCATCACGCGCTCGATCCGGCCGCTGTTCTCGAAGTCGACGTACTTGTACTTGATCGACTTGATCGGGCCGCTCGCGCCGGGGAGCTTCTCGCCGACCGAGAACGAGCCCTGGCGGAAGCTCTCGGTGTTGACGACGGTCGCGTACGATTGTTTTTCGCTCGGGCCGATGTTGGTGGCGAGCAGCTGGATCGGCAGCGAGGTGATCGCGATCGACGATGGATCGGTGGCGACGACCGCCGCCGGCGTGCATTCGGAGCAGAACATGTTGCGCGCCGCGAGCTGCGCGCCGTCCTTGGAGTGGGCCGCAACCTTCGGCTCCGACTTGTGCGGCTGGGGCGCAGTCGAAGTGACCTTCGGGCCCTCCGCCGGGTCGCCGAGGAACTTGGCCTCGACGATGTGTGCCGTGGCCTTCGCGGCGAACACCGCGCAGGCCATCACCGTGAGGCCTCCGACGACCCAGAAGTAGCGTTTGATGAGGTCCTGCATCGCTAGCCTTTCACGCCTTCGCCTGGAACCGCGACTCCATCCTCGCCCCCATCATCCGGTGCATCCGGATCGGTCGCTTCGAGCCGGCGATAGATCGTGCGCGTCGCGATGCCGAGCAGCTTCGCGGTCAGCCGCTTGTCGCCGCCGGTGTGGCGCAGCGTCTCGTGGATGACGCGCATCTCGATCTCGGCGAGCGGCATCCCGAGCGGGAACGTCAGCGCGGATGCCGAGCCGACACCACCGCCAGAAACCGCGGCATCGCGGACCTCGCGGGGCAGCGCGTCCTCGTCGATCACGGTGTGACCGGCGCGCGTCAACACGACGGCTCGCTCGATCGCGTTCTCCAGCTCGCGCACGTTGCCGGGCCAACCATACTCGCTCAGCCGCTCGATCGCGCCGGACGAGCAGCCCGCAATCGCCTTGCCGTTTTTCTCGGCATAGACCTGCGTGAAATGTTGCGCGAGCAGCGGAACGTCGTCCCGGCGATCGCGCAGCGGTGGCACGTTCACGGGGATGACGTTGAGGCGGTAGAACAGATCTTCCCGGAACCGACCCGCTTTGACTTCCTCGGCGAGGTTGACGTTGGTGGCCGCGACGACGCGAACGTCGATGCGGCGCGGCTTGCCACTGCCACCGAGGCGCTCGATCTCGCCCTCCTGGAGGACGCGTAGCAGCTTGACCTGGACGTGGCGGCTGATCTCGCCGATCTCGTCGAGGAACAGCGTGCCGCCGTTCGCGGCCTCGAAGCGGCCATCGCGCGCGGTGGTGGCACCGGTGAACGCGCCCTTTTCGTAGCCGAACAGCTCGGCCTCGAGGATCGACTCGGGAATCGCGGAGCAGTTGACCGCCACGAAGGTGTTCTTCGCGCGCGTGCTGTTCTCGTGGACCGCGCGGGCGAGCAGCTCCTTGCCGGTGCCGCTCTCGCCGAGCAGCAGCACGGTGGCCTCGCTCGGCGCGGCCTGCTGGACGATGTCCATCGTGCGGCGCCACGCGAGCGACGCGCCGATGATCGCCTTGCGGCGTTTCTCGGCGAGCTGGGCCCGCAGGCTGCGGTTCTCGACAAGGAGAGTCTGTTTCTCGAGCGCGTTGCGGACGATGCGAACGACGTGCGCGCGCTTGAGCGGCTTGGTGACGAAGTCGTACGCGCCTTCCTTCATCGCGTCGACGGCAGTCTCGACCGTGCCGTACGCGGTCATCAGCACGACCTCGGTCTCGGGCGCGATGGTCTTCGCGGCGCGGAGCAAGTCCATGCCGGTGGTCTGCGGCATCATCAGATCCGTGAGCAGCACGCCGACGCGGTGCTTGCGGAGCAAGTCGAGGCCGGTGTTGCCGTCGGTCGCCGACAGCACGTTGAGCCCCTCGCGGCGAAAGATCTTGGTCAGCGATTCGACGATCGCGGCCTCGTCATCGACGACCAGCACGATGCCGGAGTCGGCGGATGCCCGGAGCTCCTGCGGCTCGTCGGCCACCCCGCCCGCGGAGCTCCCGCTATCGATCTGGGCGGCCTGGAAGCGGCGGAACGGAGACTGACCGGACTGGTTCCACATGACCGTACGTGGATTAACAAGTCGCGAGCCAGTTCGAATTCCACCAAGCGATTGATTTAAAACACTTTGTTGGCGGGACACACGAGGTCGACGTGCCACTTTGTCAAGCCGTCACGAGGGGTTTGTCAGGAAGGCATCCTCCGACCAGGCCGAGGTTTTCCGCTACTCCGGGTCAGTCCCGGTGCGGACGTAGCTCGCGCGTCTTCGCCGGGATCTCGGCGGTGCGACCGGTCGGCGTTGCCTTGCGCGGCAGCTTCACCGTGAACGTCGTGCCCTCGCCCACCTTGGTGTCGACGTCGATCGAGCCGCCGTGGCGATGCACGAGCTCGAACACGATCGACAGGCCGAGGCCGGTGCCTTCCCCGACATCCTTGGTGGTGAAGAACGGATCCCAGATCCGCGGCAACACGTGCGTCGGAATGCCCGGGCCGTTATCGGTGATCGCGACGGTCACGCCTTCGGGATCGCCCTTGGTGGTGATCGAGATCGTGGCGGCGTCGCGGCCGGCGAGCGCCTGTGCCGCGTTGGTCATCAGATTCATGAACACCTGGTTGATCTGACCGGCGTGCCCGCGGATGCGGCCGACCTCGTCGTAGTGCTTGTCGACGGTGATGTTCAGCTTGAGCAAGTGGCGGAGCAGCTCGAGCGAGTCGTCGATCGAGCGGTTGATGTCGAAGTCGACGACCGAATCGTCGTCGGTGCGCGAGTAGTTATGGAGCGCGCTGACGATCGCCTTGGTGCGCTGGGCACCGCGCTGGACGACGCGCACCATCTCGCGGACATCCTTCGCGGCCTGGCTGCGCGCGTCGGCATCGGCGCTCGCGAACTCGCCGATCGCTTCCTCGAGCGGACCGACCGTATTGACG
>JACCYD010000431.1 GCA_013696695.1 Deltaproteobacteria bacterium
GTGCAGGCACCGACGCCATGCCGATCATCGGCGAGGCGAAGCGAACGGGCTCGCGACCGGCGCACCCGGCAGCCAAGACGACCGCGCAAACCAACCGCATCGAGCCCTAGTTAACTGCGGCTCGCCGCCGTGGGCAAAGATCGGGCGAACACCCCGCCGGGTGCGTGCTAGAACGCCCGCGTGACCCGGTACGAGTTCTTCCGCAAGCGGATCGCGCCCCTGCTGTTCCTCGGCATGGTCGGCCTGATCGCCTACGACGCGTGCCGCCAGGAAGAGCGCCACCACACCACGATCGTGCTCGATCTCGGCGACGCCGCGGCCGACGTCCGCGAGGTCAACGCCGAGGTGTTCAGCGGTGGCGAGTCGGTGGCCGTGTTCCATCGCGCCGCGTTACCCGGGAGCTCGATCGGCCCGTGTCGGTTCGAGACCGCGCTGCCCGAGGACACCGCAGAGCTCCGGCTCGACGTCCGGCTGCCCACGCGATCGATCGTGCTGACCAAGACGATCCGCCCGATCGAGGGCTCCGTCACCACGATCCCGCTCGGCGATCAGCTGCGCTAGGGGAAGCCCTAGCGCATCGCGCCGGCGCGTGCCCCCGGCGACCGCAACGGCGTTCGCTGGAGCGGGTCGTGGGCTTGGTCGAAGTCACGCGCGGCGCCGTCGCCTGCCGACGCATCGGGGCGCCGGGCACGGTCGCGCTCGGCGGCATCGGTTTGGCCTCGGGTATTGGGATGAAGTTCTCGATCACCACCGCGTTCGCCGACCACGCCAGGCAGTCATTGTCGGAGAACACACTCGTGGTGACCGACGTGGCGCCGACGTTCACCTCGGCTGTCACGTCGTCGATCCGGTGTCCCACAGGGCACCATCAGCACCGGAGAACGGGTCACCTCCGCCGAACGTCGCGTTCTGAATGGTCAGCGTTTCGGGGAAGTCTTGGCCATCGGCCACGACATTGACCACGCGAACCTTGTCGGGCTTGGCGGCGAGCGTGAAGCCGTTGATCGACGTCGTGATGGACGTCACGCCCGTGGTGCCGACGAAGCCAATCGCGCCGTCACTGAGCTTCACGAAGTTGGCCCGCGTGTCGTTCGGATCGACGAACGTGATGATCAGGCTCGAGCCCTGACCGTCCGGGCTTCGGTCGGTCGTCGACAGGATGTTGGTCAGCGTGTACGTCGCGTTGATCTGGGCGAACGCGGTGACATCGGCCCGATACATGAAGTTCGAGCCGATCTGCCAGCAAGTGTCGTCCGCCGTGCCGATCAGCGTGCCCGTGACCTGGTTGCCGTCGAACGTCACGGTCGGGAACTCGACGCCGATCGTCGTCCAATAGAGGAACGCCTTGCGAACCGTCGCGCCGGCAGGGATGCCGGTGATCGTGATCTTCGCCTCGAGCTTTTCCGTCAGATCCTCGCGTCCCGACCAGGCGGCGCCGGCCGCGACCAGTCCCAGACCGTCGACGACTTCGGAGATCGTGTCATCGAATAGATCGCAGACATCTCCAGCCCCATCACCATCCTCGTCGCCCTGGTCGCTGTTCGAGGTTTGCGGACAGTTATCGGCGGTATCGAGGATGGTGTCTCCGTCATCATCGGTATCGCAGGCGTCGCCCTCGAGATCGTTGTCGAGGTTAGACTGGTTCGAGTTCGCCACCAGCACGCAGTTGTCGTCGACGTCCACCACGGTGTCGTTATCGTCGTCATCGTCGCACGCGTTGCCGTCGGCGTCGGTGTCGGAGTTGAGCTGGTCGACATTCGCCGTGAACACGCAGTTGTCCGCGGCGTCGAGCACGGTGTCGTTGTCGTCGTCGGTGTCGCAGATGTCACCCTCGGTATCGGCGTCGTTGTCCTCCTGATCGACGTTTGCGTCGGTCGGGCAGTTATCGTCGACATCGAGCAGAGTGTCGTCGTCGTCATCGGTATCGCACGCGTTGCCGTTGGCGTCGGTGTCGGAGTTGAGCTGGTCGACGTTCGCCGTGAACACGCAGTTGTCTGCGGAGTCGAGCACGGTGTCGTTGTCGTCGTCGGCGTCGCAGCTGTCCCCCTCGGCATCGGCGTCGTTGTTCGCCTGATCGAGGTTCGCGACCAGCCGGCAGTTGTCTGCCCCATCCAGCAACGTGTCGTTGTCGTCGTCGTCGTCACACGCGTCACCGGTCAGGTCGCCGTCGGTGTCCAGCTGATCTGCATTCGCGACGCTCGGGCAGTTGTCGCTGCCGTCCGCGACCGTGTCGCCATCGGCATCGCCGTCGCAGGCATCGCCGTCGCCATCGCCATCGCTGTTCGCCTGATCGACGTTGGCGACCAGTGGGCAGTTGTCGCTGCCATCGGGGATCGTGTCGTTGTCGTCGTCGGCATCGCAGGCGTCACCTTCGGCATCGCCGTCTGCGTTGGCCTGATCTGCATTCGCGGTCGTCTCGCAGTTGTCGACGGTGTTCGCGATCCCGTCATCGTCGGTGTCGTCGTCGAACGCCGGAGCATCGGGCAGGCCGGTGAAGTCCTCGTCGCCACAGGCGAACAACCCCAGACCTAGCAGGATCAAGAACCCCAGACGGCGCGTGTACATCGAGACCAGACTACCATCGCGCGATGCGGTTTCGGTTCCGCACGGTGCTGGTCACCGTCACGCTCGCGCTACTGCTGGTCACCGTCGGGGTGATCGGCATCACCTCGTTCCTGTCGGCCCGCCGGATGGCGGAGGACCTCGCGGACCAGGTCCTCGAGCAGACGGCGCAGCGCATCGAGGAGCAGGTGCGGGCGGAGCTCGACCTCGCGATCGGCCAGGCCACGCTCGACGCCTCGCTGCTCGGGACGAATCAGATCGATCCCGCGAATCGCGAGGCGGTCAGCGCCTACTTTCTCGCGGCGATCCGCGCCCACCCACAACTGTCCTACTTGTCGTGGGCGCAGGACGCGTCCGGCGAGATCGTCAACATCGAGCGTGACCGGTCCGGTGCGCTGGAGGTCGTCTATCTGATCCGGCATCCCGACAACCGGCTCGAGCTCCAGCAGTACCGCGTGCTCGCGGATGGCACACGCGAGGTGGTGCGCACGCTGCCCGACAAGCCGGAGAACGATCCGCGCCCGCGCCCGTACTACCTCGCCGCGAAGCAAGCCGGCGTTCCGACCTGGACCGAGACCTACGTGTTCCTCGGCAAGGGCGGTCAGCTGACGGTGCCCGGCGTGACCCGCGCGACGCCGATCCTGCGCGACGGCAAGTTGCTGGGCGTGCTATCCGCGGACTTCGATCTGTTCGCGCTGTCGGATTTCCTCTCGAAGCTCTCGGTCGGTGCACATGGCATGGCGTTCCTCGTCGAGCTCCGCGGTGACGGCAGCCGGCGCGTGATCGCTCATCCCGATCCTAAGCTGCTCGCTAGCCCGACCGGTGATGCGTTGCCGATCGATCAGATCGCTGATGGCCGCGTACAAGGCTTGCTCGGCAAGGTCGACCCCAACGCGGCATCTTCGTCGGTCGAATTCACCGCCAACGGCACCACGTACGTCGGCAACTACCGCCGGATCGACGGCGACCGCGGCCTCCATTGGGGCGTTGGCCTCGTGATCCCCGAGGACGAAATCGTCGGTCCGGTGAAGCGCAACCGGCGCAACACCATCGCCATCACCTCGGTCAGCATCGTGATCGCGATTCTGCTCGCGATCCTGCTGTCGATGCAGATCGCCCGCGCACTGCGCCAGCTCGCCAGCGAAACCGAAGCCATCGCGCTCTTCCACCTCGAGGCCAAGCCCGTGTTGCCGTCGAGCGTCGTCGAGGTTCGCCAGCTCGCCTCGGCAGTCGAGGACATGAAGCGCGGCCTGCGATCGTTCCAGAAGTTCGTGCCGGTGGACTTCGTGCGCTCGCTGGTCGCGTCGGGCGGAGAAGCGGTGCTCGGCGGCAAGCGCGCGACCATCACGGTCCACTTCAGCGACATCGCCGACTTCACCACGATCTCCGAGAAGCTCCGTCCGGAGGAGCTCGTCGTGCTGCTCTCCGAATACCTGTCGCTGATGTCAGGCCCGATCCTCGCGTCGGGCGGCACGATCGACAAGTTCATCGGCGATGCGGTGATGGCGTTCTGGAACGCACCAAACACGGTCGCAGATCACGCGTTCGTCGCATGCAAGACGGTGCTCGCGAACCAAGACATCCTCGCGAAGCGCCGGCCGCAATGGGTCGCGGCCGGGAAGCCCGCGCTGACGGCGCGTGTCGGCCTCCACACCGGCGATGCGGTGGTCGGCAACATCGGCAGCGATGCGCGCCTCGACTTCACCGCGATCGGCGACACCGTGAACCTGGCGTCGCGCCTCGAGGGTCTCAACAAGTCCTACGACACCGAGATCATCATCTCGGCCTCGACCTACGAGCTGGTCAAGTCGCGCGTCGTCGTTCGCCCGGTCGATCGCGTGGCCGTGAAGGGTAAGGATGCGAGCATCCTGATCTACGAGCTGCTCGGGCTCGCTGGTGGAGTCGCATCGACGGTCGAGGCGCGTGCGAAGAACCACGCAGCCGCGATCGAAGCGTATTTCGAGCGCCGCTGGGACGATGCGATCGGCATGTTGTCCAGCACGCCCGATGACAAGGCCGCGCAGCTGATCGTCGAGCGCGCACGCGGGTTCAAGCAGGCGCCACCCGCCGACGGCTGGGATGGCACCTACCGCATGACGTCGAAGTAGCGACGACGCCTACATCGGAGGAGCTGATCCCTGGGGTGATTGTCCGCATGGGGCCTGAGAATATGGCGGTCAGAAGTCTCCACCCGTGCGCACGGACCTCCCAAGCAATGAACATCCCGCGCGTTCGACACGTGGTCCGCTTTCGATCTAGGGTCCGGGCCAGGCACGGCGATGGCAAGTCTCGACAGCATGCTCATTCGGGGGGCAATTCAAGATCGCCTGTGGGGGAAGACCCTAGGCGCCCTCGGGCGAAGGGCGGTCACTGGCCAGCTCACGATCCGGAGCGGGAACGACAGCTTTGCGCTGGTGTTCGACAGCGGCCATGTCGTTGCGG
>JACCYD010000441.1 GCA_013696695.1 Deltaproteobacteria bacterium
CGCCGATCAGCATCGACGACCCGATGGTTTCTTCGAGGAGACGTCCCGGGTCGGTTAGCCTGGTGAGCTGTGCGAGGTCCGCGCGCGCCTCGACGATCTCGCCGTCCTGCGAAAACCGACCATGCGCGATCGCGGCGACAAACTCGACAGCGTCGCTGGCGACAAACCCCGGGGTGTCGTCGTGCTTCCAATGGACGACCGGCAGGAGCTGGCGCGCGCGATACAGCTCCGGGTGAAAGAACACGGCGAACAGGTCCGGTTCCTCGCCGTCGATCTGCGCGAGCGGCACCAGGCAGGCATCCTGGATCGGCCACGGCACGCATGGGCCGAAGCACATGACGAGAGCTTCATCCTCCGCGCGATGTTGCGAGAACACGGCATCGGCCTCGATCTCGGAGGCGACGGCGCGTTCGCGCGCAGCACGCGCTGCGTTGATCTCGCCGGCACGTTCGTCGATCGCGCTCAGCGCGCGGAGGACTGGAGGTAGCTCGATGATCTCGCCGAGCGCGGCGAGCCCCGGCCGCCAGGTCGGCGGCAGGCTGGTTCTGCGCGCGCGGCTCCGGAACGATTCCTTCAGCCTGACCGTTGCCTCGTGCTTGTCGCGGACCAAGCGCTCCTCGGTGTCTCGGCGTTGCCGCGCGCGTTCGGTGGGATCGGCGTCCTCCGTGGCGCCGGTCAGGTTGACGAGCGTCGCGCGCTCGCCAACCACGGGCATCACGCGAGTCGCCATCACCCACACGTCGAGGTCGACGCGCGGCTCGAAGCCGCTGCAGCTCGTGCGTCCAAACCCAACGCGCGTCCCCTGATCGGTCTGGATGATGCCGCTGTCCTCGGCAAACTCCACGATTCGCCCTCGACACGGCAACACGGTGGACATCGCGGTCGAGCCTATAATCGTTCCGCCTCGACATGTCGAGGGCAGGTCGGAGTTACCGCCGACTGATTCGAGGTCACATACGAGCCCCCACGATTCCATCGGCTGGGATTCCGCTGATGGCTTCGGTCGGCATCAGACCGAGCCACGCGTCGGCCTGCGGCGTCATGAACACCTTCGTGTAGACAAACTCGTTCGTCGACGAGAACGCGACCCGCGACGCCTTCGAGAGGTGCGAGTGGATGGCGCTGTGGAACACGAACTCGTTGCGAAGTGCTTCCTCGGTCATCCGCCGTTCGAACAGCTTGAATCGTTTCTCGAGTTGCGCCGCGTCGAGCGGGCGCGCATCGCGGACCGACCAATCGCGCGGCGACTTCTCTTCGATCAGGGACCTGCTCTTCGGATCGAGCCGTTCTCGCGTGACACCCGCGGCGATCTTCGTCCAGTCGCCCCACGATCCGGAGACCTGGACGTCGGGCTGCATCAACGACAGAGACGGCGCTTCCATGTCCGCTTTGGACATCGTGAGCTCGCTGACCACCTGCGCTGGCATGCTGTTCCAGAATGGGTCCGGCCACCGAAACTTCACGGGCTCCGGCAAGTGCGCCGAATCGACGTAGTCGCCGTAGCTCTCGCCGTACACGCGCCTGAGATGGCGTTTCCACGCTGCGGTCGATTGCCAGATCGCGCGCGCGTGGTGCTTGGCGACGGCTTTCGCCGAGTCTTCGTCGGAGAGGTCGGCGCTCTTGTTGGCGAGCGCGAGCGAGTCTCGAAGTCCCTTCTCGAAACCGGCGGGACCGTAGAGGCCGGGAAGCGCGTCGACGAGCCGGCCCTGCGCGTCGAGCACGTAGTGAACGCTGTTGCCGGTGATGGTGCGGCGGACCACGCGCCCATCTCCGAAGTCGAGCGTGATCTGTGGCACCGGTCGCTCGGTGCTCCAGTGAAGAACGTACGTGTCGCGGAGGAATTGCGAGGTCGTCGGGTTCGCGTACAACACGAGACGAAATAGTCGGCTGTTCGCGCAGCTGAGCTCCTCGTCGAGCCGCCCCAGAAGTCGCAGCGACAAGATCGGCTTGCCGGTGCTCTGCGCTTCTGTCTTCGCCTCTTCGAGGTCCGTGTACCAGAACAGCCGCGACGCGTGCGCATCGCGTTGTCCTGCGATCCGATCGATGTCGTTACGGAGTACCGCGACGTCAGCGCCCGATGCGACGGCCGCGTCGTAACGCGCGAGCAACGTGTCGAGCGTCGCGCGTGTCCTCGGTGGAGGGGTGCTCGCCGGTGCGGCCGCCACCACGCGTGGCGGGGTGACCGCGGCGATCACGGGATGCTCCGGCGGGATCCGGGACGTCGGATCGCACGCGAACATTGCGAACAGCGAGAACGCGATTGCCTGGCGCATGCCGACGAACGTGCGAGCTCGAGCGCCTAATCCAGGACGCTCCAAAAGCGTCTAGTCGATGCAGCGTCAGTCCCACCAGAAGCTCCAGCACCGGTCGAGCGCGGTGAAGCGATTCCTTGAGCATGACGTCGTTCGCGTGAAGCGTTCCGACGAGCGCATCCTCCGCGCGACTCACGTGCAGACGTTGTCGTTCACACAGGTGCTGGTGCCGCCCTCGCAGGCGTCCTGGCAGCAGGAGCTGTTGCAGGAACCTTGTGGGTACACTTCGATGCCGTCCTGACACGCGGCGTTGCCGTCACAGGTGACGGTGCAATCCGCCGATCGACACTCGACGGATTTGTTGCCGTCCGAACCATGCTGGCAAGCGCTCGCACCGCGGCACAGCACCTCGCAAGTCGTCGCCGATCCGCAGTCGACACCTCTGTCCTTGCAGGCGGATTCTGCGGCGCATTCCACGATGCAGCTGGTCGCGCCGCCGCACCTCACACCCTCCTTGCACGCGTCCTTCGCGTTGCAGAGGACGGTGCAGGGCATCCCGCTCGGGCAGGTGACGTCGCCCGGCCCGACCATGTCGATCACACATCGCCCGCCCTGGCAGGTTCCATTCGCATCCATGCACGTGGTCCCGCATGGATCCGGCGCGTCCTCGGTGCCGGCGTCGACCGTGTCGAGCGATGAGCAGCGGCCCGCGACCGGCTCGGACGCACACAGGCCGTCATTTCCGCAGAGCTGGGACGGCGCGCAATCCTCTGCCGTGGCGCACGCCGTGATGCAGTCCTCGAGGTCCGGCGAATAGCAGGCAGTCACCGCGATCACGAAGAGTCCCCAACGCACGTCGTGGTCGTGTGCAACCCTGGTACCGGCCATCGCCACGCGCCAGCGAAGGATCGAAGCGTGACGATGACAGGCGGGCACATCGTGCCGTGACGCCACATCCAGATCGCGGCAGAGCTTCTGTTACAACCCACGTGTGACCACACGTGATCAGCGTGCTGCGTGTGCAGCGTTCCGTGCGCTCCATCAAACCGGCTGCTTCGTCCTGCCGAATCCGTGGGATGCCGGCACGGCGATCGCGCTCCATCAGCAGGGCTTCAAGGCACTCGCGAGCACCTCGGCGGGCCTCGCCTACACGCACGGCCTCGCTGATTCGGCGCCACTCGAGGACGTGCTCGCGCACCTGCGCGCGATGGTCGCTGCGACCCCACTGCCGGTCAATGCGGACTTCCAGTGGGGCTTCGCCGCCGATCTCGACGCACTCGCGGAGAACGTGAGCCGTTGCATTGCCACCGGCGTCGCCGGGCTCTCGATCGAGGACGCCACCGGAGATCCGAAGACGCCGCTGTTCGATCGCGAGACGGCGATCGCACGCATTCGCACGGCGCGCGCCGCGATCGATCGCAGTGGTGTACCCGTCGTGCTCACCGCGCGATGCGAGGCATGGCTCGTCGATGATCCGGATGCCGAGCGCACCGCCCTGGATCGCTGTGCGGCGTTCGTCGCCGAGGGAGCAGAGTGCGTGTTCGCGCCGCGGCTTCCGCCCGACAAGATCGCCGCGTTCGTGCGCGCGGTTGCACCGGCCGCGGTCAACGTCGTGGTGACCGGCCCGCATCCGTTGCTCACGCTGCCGCGGCTCACCGAGGTCGGAGTGCTCCGGATCAGCGTCGGCGGCACCCTCGCTCGCGTCGCGTGGGGTGCATTCCTCGACGCAGCGCGCTCGATCGCCGAGACCGGAACCTTCGACGCGCTCGCGACCGCCGCGCCGTTCGCCACGCTCGACGGGATCTTCGGGAAGCGCGACTAGTACTACCTGATCGGTTTTCGGCGCTCATGTT
>JACCYD010000458.1 GCA_013696695.1 Deltaproteobacteria bacterium
GTGCAGTTCCATCCCGAGGTCGTGCACACCCCGCGCGGCGGGGAGCTGCTCGGTAACTGGCTGTTCGGTGTGGTCGGCGCCAAGGGCGATTGGTCGATGGCGTCGTTCGTCGACGAAGCGGTCGCGCGGATCCGCGCGCAGGTCGGCACCGATCCCAGCTCGGGGGGCCGCGTGATCTGCGGCCTGTCGGGCGGTGTCGATTCGAGCGTCGCAGCAGCGCTGATCCATCGCGCGATCGGCGATCGGCTCACCTGCGTCTTCGTCGACAACGGCTTGTTGCGAAAAGGCGAGCGCGAGTACGTCGCGTCGATCTTTCGCGATCACTTCCACGTCGATCTGCGCGTGATCGATGCGGAGGAGCGCTTCCTGTCCAAGCTCGCCGATGTCACCGATCCGGAGAAGAAGCGAAAGATCATCGGCTACGAGTTCATCGCCGTGTTCGAGGAGCAGGCGAAGTCGATCGACAACGCCAAGTTCCTCGCGCAGGGCACGCTGTATCCGGACGTCATCGAGAGCGTGTCGCTCAAGGGGCCGTCGCACGTGATCAAGAGCCACCACAACGTGGGCGGCTTGCCGGAGCGAATGAACCTGTCGCTGGTCGAGCCGCTGCGCGAGCTGTTCAAGGACGAGGTCCGGCAGCTCGGGCTCGAGCTCGGGCTGCCGAAGCACATGGTCGGCCGCCAGCCGTTTCCCGGGCCGGGCCTCGCGGTGCGGTGCCTGGGCTCGCTCACCAAGACGCGGCTCGACGTGCTGCGCAATGCCGACGCGATCATCGACGAAGAGATCCGCGCGGCCGGCCTGTACGAATCGATCTGGCAGTCGTTCGGCGTGCTCCTGCCGGTGCGCTCCGTCGGTGTGATGGGCGATGCCCGCACGTACGAGGAGGCGCTCGCGCTGCGCGCCGTCCACTCGCGCGACGGCATGACGGCCGATTGGGTGCAGCTGCCGTACGATCTGCTCGCTCGAATCAGCTCGCGCGTGATCAACGAAGTGCGCGGCATCAACCGCGTGGTCTACGACATCACGTCGAAGCCACCCGGCACCATCGAGTGGGAATGACAGCCCGCGCGCCGGGCGGTTTACGGTCGATGCGGGTTGGAACGACGCGAATCGGGTCGACGCGGGTCGGGACGATGTGCGTTTGGTTCGGTGCGGCGGCACTTCTACTATTTTCCGTTGGTGGCACATCGGCGGATGTTGACTGGGCGAAGGGTCTCGTCACCGCGGATGGCCTCGGGGTCGCCGATCGCCACGCGCCGAGTCCGGCCGCTGCACGAGAACCGGCGCGCCGGATGGCCGAGGAGGCCGCGAAGAAGCAACTCGCCGCGCAGTTGATGGATCTGCCGCTCGCTGGCGGCGGCACGCTGAAGGCGAAGCTCGCCGACAAGCAGGTCGCGGCGCGCATCGCACGCGCGGTCGACGCGGCGCTGACGGTCGCCGCGACGCCGCAGACCGACGGGTCGTGGAACGTCACGCTCGCCGTGCCGATCGAAGCCGTGCGACTTGCCCTTGCCGGGCCGCGTGCGGCAACGAAGTCCGATCGCGATCCGCCGGTGATCATCATCGAGGGCGCGACGGCGCAGCCTGCCGTTGGCTATTCGATCGGCGGGCTCGCTGCCGCGACGGTGTTCCTGAAGGACGTCCCGGCGTGGGCCAAAGGCGCCCCGCGGGTCAAAGCCACGACGGCATCGGGCGCCTCGATCGAGCTCGCTGCGAAGCACGGCGGCGCGTCCACGCTGTTCGTCATCCTCGCGAAGTGATCAGGCTCGGCGGCGTGGCGCCGGCTCTGCTAGTCTCCAGGCGCCATGACGGACCGCTGGACTGGACGGGTGATCGACGGCCGCTACGTCGTCGAGGCGATCCTCGGCCAGGGCGGAATGGGTGTCGTGCTGAAGGCGCGGCACAAGTTCACGGGCGCGGAGGTCGCGCTCAAGATGCTGCAGCCCGATCTGCAGATGAACAAGGACGCGCAGGAGCGGTTCGCCGCCGAGGCGCAGACGCCGACGTCGATCGGTCATCCGGGCATCGTCCAGGTGCTCGATGCCGGCCTGACGCCCGAGGGCGAGCTCTACCTGGCGATGGAGCTACTGACCGGCCGCACGCTGCGCCAGGCGATGTCGCCGCCGATGCCGCCGCACATCGCGCGCCGGATCTTGCTCGAGTTGCTGGACGCGCTCGGAGCGGCGCACGCACGCGGCATCGTCCATCGCGACATGAAGCCGGAGAACGTGTTTCTTGTCGGGCCACAGAGCACGGTCAAGTTGCTCGACTTCGGGATCGCGAAGGTCGTGCAGGCCGGCCGCACCGCCGCCGGCATGATGCTCGGCACGCTGTCGTACATGGCGCCGGAGCAGCTGTCGGACGCGAGCAGCGTCGATGCGCGCGCGGATCTGTGGGCGGTCGGGGTGTTGGTCTACGAGATGCTGAGCGGCAAGCTGCCGTTCCGCGGCACGCACGTCACCGAGATCATGACGGCGCTCGCGACACAGGATCCCGATCCGATCCGCGTCTACCTGCCCAACGCCACGCCTGCGATGAACGCGTTCTTCGAGCGAGCGCTCGCCAAGGATCGCGACCAGCGATTCGCGAGTGCGCAGGACATGGCGATGGGCGTCGCGGCGATGCAGCTCGAGGGCACGGCCCCGGGCGTGATCGCCACGCTCGACGGGCTCGGCTCGCCGAGGTCGAACGTGATGACGGCCGCCGACAGCGGCCAAGCTCTCCCCGGCCGGCAGCCGTTCACCGCGCCGCAACCGGCGATGTCGCAGCCGCATGCCGTCGCGACGCCGGTGTCTGCGTCGCACGCGGCGCAATCGTCATCGCCACTGTTCACGCCACACGTGCCACCGCCCGGTGCGCCCGCGAGTGAGCAGCTCACGCCACCGCCGCTGCCCCCGAGCGCGCAACTCACACCACCACCGATGAGCCCGAGTACACCGATGAGCGCGCAGCTCACGCCGGCACCGGTGGGCTATGGCTGGCAGAACGCGCCGTCGGGCTACACCGTCAACACCGCCACGCCCAAGAAGAGCTCGGGCATGGACAAGACCTCGCTGTTCGTGATCGGCGGTGCGGTCGTCGCGATGGTCCTCGTGATCGTGGTGTTCACGGTGAAGAGCAAGGCGGTCGAGCAAGGCTTCGAGGACTGCGCGAACACCTGCGAGACGCTGGCCGCATGCAACCCGCAGATCGATCACTCGCTGTGTGCGATCAAGTGCGGCATCGAGCCGAAGACCGAGAAGTGCGTCGAACAGAGCAACGGCTCGTGCGCGGCATTCGCGACGTGCATCGAGGCGGCGGGTGGCAAGATGCCGACGATCAACAGCTTCGATCGCGAAGATCCCAGCCTCGAGCAGCAGCCCACGACCGAGTGACGCGTCGATCACGACGGCGAGCTCCTCGCGATCCGAACGCACTGTAGCGCTCGGTTATTGCGACGGTATTGCGCGCAAACGCCCGGCGCGGCCGGAGCGTGTTTGCTAGGCTGCAGGCATGCGCGTCGCCGTGATCGCCTTGGTGCTGATGACGGCACTCGCGTCTCCCGCGCGTGCCGAGGATGTCGCGGCGTATCCCGTCGACGGCGATGCCGATGCCGGCGGCGCCGATCCGCGGGTCGCCGCACTCGACGAGGCGTTCGCACGGGCAATTGTCGCCTGCGTGGCCGACCTCCTCGACGCCGCGGCGCGCAAGACGCACAAGGCGGTGCTCGACAAGGAGATCCACGCCCGTGCTCGTCTGTGGGTGGTCGGCTTCAAGGTCGATAAAGAAGAAACCGTCGACGGCCGGCGGCAACTGCACGTCACCGTGCGTGTCGATCGAGACAAGGTGCGCGCACGTCTCGAACAGCTCGATATCGGCGCCGCGGATCCCACCGTCGGGGCGAACGTTCGCACCGGCGTGATCCTGCTGCGCATCACCGAACGCAATGGCGTGCGTGCGAGCTATGGCGCGTCCGCGGAGAAAGATCTGCCGGGCCTCGGGGCGCTGGCGTCGACGCTGCGTACCACCGGCGTGACGATCAAGCGGGCCGCCGCGACGGGACCGGCTGCGCGGCCCGGCGGCGATCTGCCGCTCGACGACGACGATGCCGAGGCGCTCGCCACCGAAGCGAAGGCCGAGCTCGCCGTGATCGCGGGCGTCTCGGTCGGCGCGCCGATGGCGATTCGCGGCGTGGCCACGTCGGCATCGCTCGTCACCGCTCGCGTCCGCGTGATCTCTCGCGGCAAGAAGCTGGTCGGGCAGGGCGTCGCCTCGGCCGCGAGCCGAGGTGGCGATGCCACCGCGATCTCGGCGGCGGTCGAGCGCGCCATTGTCGCCGCCGCCACGGATGTGATGCCGACATCGCAGGCGATCGAAAAGCCCACCGGTTTCACCGGCGATGACACGCCGCTGGCAGAGCCGGGCGTCGTGTTGATCAAGATCCCGGCGAAGACGCCGTACGCGCTGGTCGCAGCCGAGCTCAAGTACCTTGCCGGTGCAAAGGGCATCTCGCGTGCCTCGCTGCATCGCGTGTCGCCGGGCGGCTGGGTGATCGGTGTCGCCACCGCCGAGTCGGTACAGAAGATCGCGTCGATCGCGCGCAAGGCACCCACGGCCGACACCGGCGTTCAGGTCAAGATCGTGGGCGACCTCGTCGAGCTGTCGATCTCGGGAGGCCGGTGATGATCCGCGCGAGACTGCCTCGCGCGCTACCTGGTCGCGCGATCCTGCTGCTCACGGCGCTTGCTGCGTGCGGTGGCTCGAAGCCGACGAACCGGCCATCGCGCGAGGATGCGGTCGTCGTGCTCAAGGCCAACGTGCGCGATGCGCAGCTCTACGTCGATGGTCGGTTCATCGGCCCGCTCGATGCGATCGGCGGCGGCGTCGCGGTCGCGCCCGGCACGCACCGCTTCGAGCTGCGCCACGAGGAGTACTTCTCGACCTATCTCGAGCTGACGCTCTCCAAGTCGGAGCGCAAGAAGCTCGCTGTCGAGCTCGCGCCCGTGTTGCCCTGAAGTAGGCTGGGGCGTGTTGATCTCGAAGACCTACTGGGGAGGCATGCCGTTCTGGTTTCGGCGCACCCCAGAGCACGCGCGGTGCGAATCGCTCGTGCTGCGTGCGCACGATCTGCGTCAGCTCCGCGCGCTGTACTGGACGAGCTCCGCGCATCCCGCACCGAAGATCGGCGTCGTCGTGATGCACCCGCGCGTCGACTTCACGCAGCACTACGCGATCCCGCGCCTGCTCGACGCCGGGTTCGGCGTGCTCGCCGCGCAGACGCGCCACGCCGGCAATGACACGATGGCCGAGCACGAGGAGATGGTGCTCGACCTCGGCGCGTGCGTGCAGCACCTGCTCGCCAAGCGAAGCGTCGACAAGGTCGTGCTCCTCGGCAACTGCGGTGGCGCCTCGCTCGCCGCGTACTACCAGGCGCAAGCGCGCCGGGCGCCGGCCGAGCGGAACAAGCAATCGCCGGGTGGCTCGCCGACGTACTTCGAGGGCGCGCCGCTGACGCCGGCCCACGGCATGATCTACACGGCGCCGCATCGCGGGCAGGGCAACGTCATGCTCGCGGCGATCGATCCGTCGGTCACCGACGAGCGCGATCCGATGTCATGCGACGCCGCGATCGACATGTACGACCCGGCGAATGGCTTTCGCGAGCCGCCCGCGTGGTCGGAGTACACGCCCGCATTCCTCGCGAGCTACCGCGCCGCGCAACGCGCGCGCGTCGAGCGGCTCGATGCCCACGCGCAGGCGCAGCTCGCCGAAGCGCGAACCACGACGAACCCGCGGCGCAAGGCGCACGATCCGGTGATGGTGGTCTATCGGACGATGGCGAACCCGGCGTTCGTCGATCGCACGATCGATCCTTCCGATCGCGATTACGGCTCGCTACTCAGCGAGCAGCCCCACCTGATGAACTACGCGGCGCTCGGCCTCGCCCGCACGTGCACGCCGCGCGCGTGGCTGTCGACGTGGTCGGGGCTGTCGTCGAATGCGGATCTGGTGAAGAACGTCGCCACGATCACCGAGCCGACGCTGGTCGTGCATGCCGGTCGCGACCGCGAGATCTTTCCCGCCGACATCACCGCGATCGGCAACGCGATCGCATCCACCGACAAGCGCGTCGAGACCATCCCCGGCGCGCGGCATTACTTCGAGCCCGAGCTCGGCGCGCCGACTGCGTTGCCGCGAAGCGGCGGCCGAGCCGAAGGCGAGGCGTCGACGACTGCGTTGCCGCGAAGCGCCGGCCGAGCCGAAGGCGAGGCGTCGAAGACTCCGCACGTCGAAGCGTGCATGGACGTCGTCGTGCCGTGGATCCAGGAGCGTTTCGCGTGACCGCTCGACACCCGGCGACCGCGACCTGGACGTTTCCGCCGGAGCGCGAGGCGGTTCCCGATCGCCTCAACCTCAAGGAGCTCGCAGCCCGCCCGGACCGCTTCGAGCACCACCTGATCGTCGTCGCCAAGCTCGGCTGCGCTCAGCTCGAGGTCGCCACCGCCAGCGAGCCGCTCTACTTCGCACACGTCAACATCTCCGACGAGTACGCGGTCGCGCTGCCCACCGGCGATCCGCTGCTCGACGCGTTTCCGATGCGCACGTTCGTCGCAGACGCGAAGACCGGCGCTGACGTCGGCCGCTACAACCATCGCGCCGGCGATGTCGTATTGCATCCGCTCGGCTTCGCACACTGGCCGGGCAAGCTGCGCCCGCCATACACCGGCCTCGACATCCCGCCGGGCATGCGGCGCTGCGGGGTCTCGCTGGTCTATTGCGCGAGCGTGCCGACGCGATCGACCGCGGAGGTCCTCCCGTTGCCGCCGGGGCGCAAGCCCGACGACGTCAAGCCGTACGTCACGCCGCCGCCGGCGCTGTCGCTCGCGACGCTCTCCGGCCCGCCCGGGGTGATCGCGCGCGTCGGGAACACCCAGCTCGAGCTGGTCGAGCGGCCCGCACAGATCGCGCCACCGCGCGGTGGCTGGGTTGTGGTGGTTTCAGGCACCGGGCCGCATGCCGCGTTCGATCTGATCCGCATCGCACCGGGTACCTCGCTCGACGGCGCTGGGATCGAGCGCGCCCTCGTGTTGTCGGGCAATGCCGGGCCCGAGGCGATTCCGCCATCGTGGTCCGCGTTGCCCACCGCGCCGTTTGCCGTGTTCGAGGAGGGGTCGCGCGGAGCGCTGCCCGTGATCGTCGGCGGCCATCGCAAGAAGCTCGAGCCAGGGGCGCGGCCGCATTCGAGCCTCCGCATCGAAGAGCGCTCGGCCACGATCGTCGCGGTCACGCTCGAGGACGTCACCGCCGAGGTGCCTCGCTACTGGCTCGCGCGCATGCTGTTCCGGATCGCGCTCCACGACCTTCGCCTCAACTATGTCGAGACCTACGAGGGCGTGTTCGTCGACGACTCCGGCACCGACGTCGAGATCGGGATCCGCACCGGCGATCGACGCGTCTCGCTCTCGATCCCGCGCGCAGATGCGCTCGGCGTGATCGAGCGCCTCTATCGCGCCGTCGCGCCCGCCGATTATCGCGAACGCCTCGTTTGACCCGGGATCGGGCTCTTACGACCTCGGACCCGTGATACGCCCGCAGTGGGTGCAGGGCGCTCCGCAGAATCAAGACCTCGCGCAGATCCTTCGTATGGTGCGCTGGCTGCTGATCTGCCTGCTCGTCGTGCTCGGGTGGGTGGTCCTCAGTTACCTCGCTGGCGTGCTCGGGCCGATCCTTGCCGCGCTCGGCATCGCGTATCTGTTGAACCCGTTGCTCGACCGCCTGGTCAAGCGCGGGATGAACCGCGCCGCGGGTGCCGGCATCTTGCTCGGGCTCGCGCTCGGCAGCTTCATCGTGTTGATCTCGATCGCGACCCCGGCGATCGCGAACCAGCTCGGAGACTTCGTCGGTCGGCTCGACGAGACGCTGGCGAACCTCGATCGCTGGCTCAAGGACACGCTCGGCTTCGAGATTCCCCAGCAGTGGCGCGATTACGTCGGTGGCAAGGACGTCAAGGGCGCGCTCGCCGCGAGCTCGCCGATGCAACGGATCTCCGAGATCGCGTTCTCGGGCATCGCGGGTGTGATCGGCGTGCTCGCCGAGGTGCTGCTGGTGCCGGTGTTCGCGTTTTACTTCCTCGTCGACTGGCCGAATCTGCTCAAGCGGATCGAGCACATGATCCCGCCGCGCCGTCGCGCCGAGGTTCGCGAGCTGGTGCGCGAGATCGATCGCGTGATCGCGAACTGGGTCCGCGGCCAGGCGATCGTGACGACGATCCTGATGATCCTGTACGCGATCGCGTTCACGATCGTCGGCATGCCGCTGTCGGTGCCGATCGGCTTCGTCGTCGGCGCGCTCACCATCATCCCGTTCATCGGCACGTTCGTCGGCGCCGCGCTCGCGGTGCTCGTCGTCATCACCGGCGGCGGCAACGTGTCGATCCTCGGCGGCGTCGGCATCGTGTTCGTCGTGCTCCACCTGCTCGAGGCCGCGGTGCTGACGCCCAAGATCGTCGGACATCGCGTCGGGCTGTCGGAGTCCGGTGCGCTCCTCGCGGTGGTCGCGGGCGGCAAGCTGCTCGGCTTCGTCGGCGTCGTGCTCGCGGTGCCGATCGCCGCCACGTTCGCGGTGCTCGCGCGCTACTTCGTTCGCTACTACCAGCACACCGACTTCTTCGGTCGCGAGTCGGATGCCGACGTCGTGATCACGCCGGCGATGGCGTTGATCATCCCGGGTAAGTCGTGGGCGCCCGCGGTGTGGGAGGCCGGCGCGGTGGAGCTCGAGACGCACACCGAGATCGCGCTCGAGGGCGATCTCGCGGTGCCGAAGGCCGAGCCATGACGTTACGAATCGAAGACCGCGGCGCCGTTCGCTGGCTGACGCTCGATCGCCCCGATACCCGCAACGGGCTCACCGTCGACATCACCAAGGCGATCGCCACTGCGCTGCGCGACCTCACCGAGACCACGCGCGCGATCGCGATCACCGGCGCGAACGGCGCGTTCTGCTCCGGCCTCGATCTCAAGGACGCGATGCGCCG
>JACCYD010000474.1 GCA_013696695.1 Deltaproteobacteria bacterium
GCGCAACACGCTCGAGAAGCTGTTCCTGTGCATGCGCGATCTGACGCCGCAGATCGAGGTGCCCGAGGCGACGCGCGTCAAGGCGCTCAAGCCGATCCAGCGCATGCTCGAGATGTCGGTGTGAAGCTTCTGCTCGCGGTGCTACTCGCCGCGTGTGGCCACTCCGAGACGACCGAGAAACCGAGCGAGCCGAAGCCGGGCTCGGCGTTGCGTGCGATCGCACCCGATGCGCGCGAGCTGGTGACCGCGATCGTCGACGACTGGAGCGCGACCAAGGCGACCCTCCGCCGGTTTCGTCGCGACGGGGCGGCCTGGAAGCCGGTCGGCGACGCGTGGCCCGGCGTCGTGGGCAAGTCCGGCACCGCGTGGGGCAGCGGGCTGCATGGCACCGGCGCGCCAGCAGGCCGCGACGGTCCGCTCAAGCGCGAAGGCGATGGCAAGAGCCCGGCGGGCGCGTTCACGATCAAGGCGAGCTACGGCTACGCCGCTGCGGCACCGCCCGGCGCGAAGCTGGCTTACACGCCCGTCGACGACGCGTGGAAGTGCGTCGACGATCCGGCCTCGAAGGTCTACAACCGGGTGATCGATCAACGGACGACCACGATCGACTGGAAGTCGGCCGAGGACATGAAGCGGCCCGATGCGCTCTACACCTGGGTCGTCGACCTCGGCCACAACGCGGCGCGCACGCCGAACGGTGGTAGCTGCATCTTCTTTCACGTGTGGAGCGGCGCCGACGGCGCAACCGTCGGCTGCACCGCGATGCCGGAGCCGGTGCTCGCCGAGCTGATCGCCACGCTCGATCCCTCGGCGGTGTTCGTGTTGTTGCCGCGCGCGGACTACGCCGCGCTCGCGCCCGCGTGGGGCCTGCCGGCGAACTAGAGCTCGAGCCGACCGAACGCACCCAGTCCCGCGTAATGCAGCACGCGATCGGCGATCTCGATCAGAAACACGACGGTCCCTTCGACCTCGGCGACCACCTCGACCACGTTCCCGGGTCGCAACCGGACGATCTGCTTGAGGGTGTCGGCCTCGATGCCGCCGAGCGAGGTGTAGACGTCGCCGTCGAGCACGGCGCACCCTCTGGGCGTCGCGAGCCCGAACGCGAACACGGTCGATTCCGTACCGTCCTTGGGAACCCGCACCACGCTGTCGCTGCGGGTGAAGTAGAGCGCCTCCGCGTCGTCACAGAACTGCGCCGGCTGCAGATCCGGAAGCACGTCGAGCACGACGCGCGCGCTGCCGTCGAGGTTCATCTTCATGACCTCGGTTGGCGTACTGCCACCGCCCCAGGTGTTCGCGAACACGGCTCCGTCGATGACATCGAACCAGCCGGCCTCGAACGTGATCTGCTCGAACACCGTCTCGGGTCCGCCGCCCGCGAGTGGCACGCGCAGGATCTCGTCGAACGTCGCGGCGTAGACATGCTCGCCATCGGTAGCGAGGCCGGCGTTTGCGGCCGTTCCCGTATTGAAGCTTCCCATGAGCTCGCGCTCGCCGCCTTCGATCGGCGCCGCGTAGATGGCACCGACACCATCATCGCCGTCGCCAGACCAAAACACTCGACCATCCGCGACGGTCATCCCGAACCCGAACAGCTGATGATTCGCGCCGCAGAAGATCAATTGCTCGTCACGATTGGCCGGGCCGGCCCGGCCATCCTCGGCCGCCGCCGACACCGACCACACCGCGTGATCGAACCCGGGATCGATCCCACCGCAGCTCTCGTTGATCGTGGTCGTGTAGACGCGGCCCTCGTGCACCGCCAGGTTGCCGCCCCAGTTCTGCTTCGGGTCGAACACGGGCGATGGGAACTCGCCGCCGCCGCACCCGAGTACCAGCACCACCAGCGCGATCCGCATCCGTCGAACGCTAACACGCAGATGCGCAATTCGCGCAGCGTCGCAACGCACGTAGGCTAGCCCACAATCGCGCGGTGACTGGGAGAGAAGCCTGGGAGTGCGAGCGCTCGAATCCCCGATCGATCGTTGTTAACTCGGCGTCAACAAGCGCTCGCTAACGGTCCGTCCGTTGCACCAAGCCGGCCGCATGAAGCGCTTCGCCCTGCTGTTCGCCGTCATCGGGTGTGCCGACAACAGCCTTGATTCGACCTCACAGCAGACCACCTGCCCCGCGACCCAGGCGTTCGCGGTGTCCGCGTGCATCTGCGAGGACTTCGACGACATCGGCAATCTGGTTGTCGGCAAGAGCGTCGAGAAGGACAAGGCGACGCTCGCCGTGATGGGCGCGACGCGCGTCATCAACAACTTTCAGGTGCGCGGCGATTTCCGCCCGCAGGGCGGGCTGACCGCGACCGGCAACCTCCAGGTCACCGGCTCGCTCGTCACACCCTCGACGGTCGATGACATCGGCAACATCGAGGTCGATGGCGACCTCTCGATCGGCGGTGACCTCAAGGGCATCGGTCGCCTCGCGGTCGGCGGCGCATTGAGCGTCGCGGGCAGCGACACGTTCTTCGGGTACGAAGAGGTCGCGAGCACGTCGACCTATCAAGCCGCGCCCGCACCCGAGTGTGGTTGCACCGGGCCGAACGTGATCGACGTCGCGGCTGCGGTCACCGCGGCGAAGTCCGCCAACGACAACGCCGCGAACGGCGTGCCGACCTCGTTCACGAACATCGGCGCTGCGCGCCTCGAGCTGACGACCGGCAGCTACTACATGACCGACCTCGCCGCGATCGGCGCGACGTTCGTCGCCATCAAGGGCCACGTGTCGCTGTATCTCGACGGCAACCTCGAGCACATCGGCGCGGCGTGGATGAAGCTCGAGAACGGCGCGATGCTCGATCTCTACGTGTCGGGCTCGGTGCGGACGATCGGCCATGTCGATCTCGGCAACAAGTGGGACCCGTCGGCGTTCCGCCTCTATATCGGTGGCGGCGAGAAGGCGACGATCAGCATCGGCAACCAGCTGTTCAACGGTGCGATCTACGCGCCGACTGCGGACATCGAATACATCGGTAACACGCAGATCCGCGGCGCGATCACCGCGAAGTCGATCCTCGGCATCGGCAACCTCGAGATCGGCTACGCCGCGCCCGAGTGCCCGCAGGCGGATCC
>JACCYD010000476.1 GCA_013696695.1 Deltaproteobacteria bacterium
GCGGCGATCTGCGCGCACATCGCGGTCAGCATCGCTTCGATCGAGCCGTCGTGGCCGGCGAGCTCGATCAGGCGAAGGATGCCGTCGACTCCGCTGCCGCTCTCACCGCGGTGGTGCACGTGGATGATCGACTTCGCAGTCATGACAACCCAACGTCGAACGTGCCACGACCGATGTTTCTCCCGTGTTTCCTGGCCGTAAGTAGTGTTTCGAGCACGAGCGCGAACGTTGCGAGGCGCGTGCCTAGGCGCCGGTCGGCTCGTATCAGCAATGCGTGCCGGTACGACCGTCGCCGCGAGGTGCTCGCCGATCCGCGGACCTATCGTTTTATCCGCTGCAGCGCGTGATGGAGACGGCGCTGCACGTTGCGACGGGCGCGCTCGCTCGCCGAGCCGTGGCGGCGCTCGCGGTTACCAAGACCCACAGCGCGCTCGAGGTGATCTCGGCGGGAGTTGGGCGCTATCGCCCGACAACTCGATTCCTCGCGGGCGATGAGGAACATCGTAAGTCCGCGCGGAAATTCGGTTGTAGTAGCTTGATCTTGGATGGCGATATCTGAACACTTGGTCAGTGTCTTACGCCTCGTTGTGGTGCAAGTCGGGCTACTCGTTCCTCGAAGGAGCGAGCCACCCCGAGGAGCTCGTGGAGGAGGCACATCGGCTCGGCATTCGATCGATCGCGATCGCCGATCGCGACGGTGTCTACGGCATGGTGCGCGCGCACGTCAAAGCGTGCGACCTCGGCATGCACTTGATCTGCGGCGCGCAATTCACCGTCGCGTCGTCGGGGAGCGAGCTGGCCGCATCGCCGATCACGGTGGGCCTTCACGATCACGAGCGTGGTCGCGGCCCCGGTTGGGGCGTCGACACCGATGATCTGACCTCCGCGATCGCGGTCACCGGTCGGCGCGGCCGTACGAAGCGAAGCAAGCCGCGGCAGGTCGCGATGGGAGCGTCACCCGACCTCCCGGCCACGTCCTCTCTGGTATTGCTCGCGATGGATCGCGCCGGCTGGGCGAACCTCACGCGCCTGCTCACGATCGGTCGGCGCCGTTGCGACAAGGGCGCGGCGATCGTCACCTGGCCCGAGGTCTGTGCGCGTGCGGGCGGCTTGATCGCGCTGTGGGGTGGCGATGCCAGCATGCTCGCCGGCGATCACGATCCCGATCCGCGCTTGCTCTCCGATCTTCGGACCGCGTTCGGCGATCGGTTATACGCGCTGCTCGCGCGCCATCGCCGCGCCGCCGACGTACCACGTGAACTGCGGCTTCGAGAGCGCGCGCGTGCCGCCGGGATCCCGCTCGTCGCATGCACCGAGGTGCTCTATCACTCGCGCTCGCGCCGTCCGCTGCAGGACGTGCTCGCATGCATTCGCCATCAGGTCACGCTCGCCACCGCAGGCCGCAAGATCCACGACAACGACGAGCACGATCTCCGCTCGCCGCATTCGTTCGAGAGGCTGTTTCACGACGAGCCCGGCGCGGTCGAGCGCACGCTCGAGATCGCTGCGCGCTGCACGTTCTCGCTCGGCGAGCTGCGCTATCGCTATCCGTCGGAGCGGTTGCCGAGCGGTCACACGTCGGCCGATTACCTGCGCGAGCTGACGTACACCGGCGCATTGGGGCGCTACGGCGTTGCCTCCACCGAAGCCATCCCGGCCGATGTTCGCCGCCAGCTCGATGCCGAGCTCGCGTTGATCGAGGAGCTGGACTACCCGGGGTACTTCCTGACGATGCACGAGCTGGTCTCGTACTGCGGGCGCCGCAACATCATCTGCCAGGGCCGCGGCTCCGCCGCGAACTCTGCCGTCTGTTATTGCCTCGGGATCACCGCCGTCGATCCGGTGCGCATGGGATTTCTGTTCGAGCGCTTCCTGTCGCGCGAGCGCGCCGAGCCGCCCGATATCGATCTCGACATCGAGCACGAGCGCCGCGAAGAGGTCATCCAGCACGTCTACGCCGTCTACGGCCGCGATCACGCCGCGATGGTCTGCAACGTCGTTCGCTACCGGCCGCGCTCCGCCGTGCGTGATGTCGGCAAGGTGCTCGGCATTCCTGAAACCGCGCTCGATCGCGCCGCCAAGCACCTCTCGATGTATGGCCTCGTCGAGGAGGATGCCCTCAAGCGCGCCGGCCTCCAGGATCACCACGCGAGCTCGTTCGATCTCCTCGCCAAGCTGTCGAACGAGATCCTCGAGCTGCCGCGCCACATCTCGATCCATCCCGGGGGCTTCCTGCTCGGTCACGAGCCCGTCCACGACATCGTGCCGATCGAGAACGCCGCGATGCCCGGTCGCACCGTCATCCAGTGGGACAAGGACGATCTCGAGGATCTCGGCCTGTTCAAGGTCGATCTGCTCGCGCTCGGTGCACTCCACCAGCTCCACCTGGCGTTCGACTTGCTCGAGAAGCACCGCGGCATCGAGCTCTCGATGGCCACCATCCCCGCCGAGGATTCCGCCACCTACGACATGATCTGCACCGCCGACACCGTCGGCACGTTCCAGATCGAATCGCGCGCGCAGATGTCGATGCTGCCGCGGCTGCTCCCACGAACATTTTACGATCTCGTCGTCGAGGTCTCGCTCGTTCGCCCGGGCCCGATCTCCGGCGGCATGGTCCATCCATACCTCCGCCGTCGCAAAGGCCTCGAGCCGGTGATCTATCCGCATCCGTGCCTCGAGCCGGTGCTCGCGAAGACGCTCGGCGTGCCCCTGTTCCAGGAGCAAGTGATGCGGCTCGCGGTGGTCGCTGCCGATTACACGCCCGGCGAGGCCGATCAACTCCGCCGCGACATGGCCGCCTGGCGGCGCTCCGGTCGGATCGAGAAGCATCGCGAACGCCTGATCTCGCGAATGGAAGCGAAGGGCATCGATCGCACGTTCGGCGAGCGCGTGTTCGAACAAATCCGCGGCTTCGGCGAATACGGGTTTCCCGAGTGCGTGGTCGGCTCGACGCGCGTGATCGATGCCGACACGGGAAAGTGGGTGGCGATCGAGGACGTGGTCACCGGTCGTCACCCGCTGCGCACGACGCTGACTTGCAATAGCGATCGAGTGATCGAGCCGCGACACGTCATCGCGGCACGCGCGAGTGGTCGCAAGAAGGTGTTTCGGATGCGCACGATCTCCGGCTGCGAGATCGAAGCGACCGCCTCGCATCCATTCCTCGCCGAAACCGGTTGGGTTCAGCTCGGGGACCTACGTGCAGGCGATCGGGTGACGATCACGTTTCCAGGTGCACATGCTCGCGTCACGAGCTGGGACGAGATCCACTCGATCGAGCCGCGCGGGGAGCAAGACACCTACGATCTCGAGATCGAGGGCAATCACAACTTCGTCGCCAACGACTTCGTGGTTCACAACTCTCACGCGGCTTCGTTCGCGTTGATCGCGTACGCCACGTCGTGGATGCGCAAGCACTACCTCGCCGAGTTCACGTGCTCGCTGCTCGACGCACAGCCGATGGGCTTCTACTCGGCGGCCACGATCGTCGGCGACGCGCAGCGCCATGGCCTCGAGATCCGGCCGATCGATGTGACGTGCAGCGAGTGGGATTGCACGCTGGAGCCGATCTCCGAAGGTGCTGGCGTGGAGTATGGGTTCGCGGTGCGCATGGGGCTGCGCTGGACCCGCGGCCTCCAGCTCTCGGAGGGCCAGCGCATCGTCACCGCGCGGCGCGAGCGGCAGTTCGGCAACGTCGAGGAGCTCGTACGGCGCACCGGCATCTCGGGGCGCGCGCACACGCAACTCGCAGAGGCCGGCGCCCTCGGAGGGCTCACCGAACAGCGGCGCGATGCACTGTGGCAGGTGCGCGGCTGGATCGCGCGGCAGCACGACGAGGTCGCCTTCGGCAGCGATGCCGATGACGTCGCGTTCGCGAAGCTGTCGAAGCTCGACGAGATCTTCTGGGACTACGCGGCGAGCGATCACTCGACGCGCGGGCATCCGTTGCAGCCACTACGCGCCGAGCTGCGGGCAAATCGGTGGCCGGATGCGCGCTCGATCTCGCGCGGCCGCGATGGCCAGCATGTCGAGTACGTCGGCGTGGTGATCTGCCGGCAGCAACCCGGCACGGCGAGCGGCGTGGTGTTCATGACGCTCGAGGACGAGACCGGGTTCGTCAACCTCGTGGTGTGGCCGCAGGTGTTCGCGGACTACGGCCACGTGATTCGGACGACCAGCGTGCTCGGCGTGACGGGCAAGCTGCAGGTGCAAGAAGGCTTCGTCCACGTGATCGCGGATCGGGTGTGGGTGCCAAAGTTATCGCGGCCGGTGATCGAGGTCGCGAGCCGCGACTTCCACTGATCACCGGCGCAGGAGCAGCGCGGCGTTCGCGAGTCAGCGCCGACTGGCGCACCACCCCACAG
>JACCYD010000477.1 GCA_013696695.1 Deltaproteobacteria bacterium
CCTCCATGGTGACGAGGCAGGCGTTCGATGGCGGCGGAAGCGGAGCGCGGTCAACGCTGTCTGCAGAGACACCGGTAGAGGAGGTCAGAACGAGAAGCGAAGCGATGATCAGGTTGTTAAGCATGGGTCAGTGAAACGGGCCCTGGTCACATTCGGTCTAAGCGCAACCATCCGGAATCGCTTATATTACACAGGTGTCACGAGTGTAAGGCCCAACCTCGATCGGCGTTGCGCCCGATCACTTCACGAGCTTGTTCGTGATCGCGCGGGCATCGGCGATCGCCTTCCGAGTCGCGTTGTCGATGATCTGACCGTCGCAGAGCTCGGTCCTCAGCATCGGGTTTCCCAGGTACGAGTACTCCTTGTAGTCCATCGCGATGGCCTCGCAGTGCCCCTGTGCTTGCGAGGTCTTCCAGGTCGCCGACGCGAGCGCGGACTTCAGCGTCGCGAGCTGCACGCGCGAGAGACAACCGACTTCGGTGCGCTGCACCTTGCCGGCCTTGGTCTGGGTATAGGTCCACGCACCGTTCGACTGGATGGCCATGCGGGTGTCGACGTGGCCTTTGATCTGGCCGAGGCCGTTGGTCTCGATCTGGAACAGCGGCGTGGTCGCCACCGGAGTGACGAGGCACGTGTTCGACGGTAATAAAGCCGGCTTCGGTGCAGTGTCGGCGGTCGCGAGCGTGGAGGAGGCGGTAAGAAGCGAGGCGAAGAGAAGCTTGAGCATGCGATTCAAACGGCGGACTGACGCGTTCGGTCTGCGCGCAACCATCGCGAATGTTTGAGCGTTGTCACGATCGCAACCTCAGCTCCAAGCCGGTGTTTACGTGCGCCGCGTTCGAACCAGCGCGAGCACGTCGTCGCGATTCGGCATCGCGTTCCACGGCCCGAAGTCGCGCAACGACAACGCCGCCGCGGCCGCCGCCGTCTCCAAGATCTTGTTGAACGGCAGGCCGCTGAGCAGCGCCGCGGCGAACGCGCCGTGAAACACCGAGCCGGCGCCGTGCGCATCGAGCACGTCGCTCGGAAACGCGGGGCAGCGCACGACCTGATCGCCGTGGCGACCGATCGCGCCTTCGTTGCCGAGCGTGATCACGACAGCGCGCGGTCCGAGTCGCAGCAATTCGTCGAGGGCGTCGGCGAGCTCGCCGCGCGGCGCGAGCTCCGAGGCTTCGCGCTCCGACGCCAGCAAGATGTCCGAGCTCGCGATCAGCTCGCTGGTGCCGTCGCGGAGCTCGCTGACGTCGAAGATCACCGGAATCTTCTCCTTGCGCGCGTAGTCGGCAACCTTGAGCTGCTCGGTTGGCTCGGTGCCATCGATCAACAGCGCCTGGGATCCTGCGAGCACCGTGGCCGGATCGATCGTGACCGGCTCGCCACGCTCGCCCGGGTAGTGCGCGCGCAGGGTGCCGTCACCGGCCACCATCACGATCTCGCAGGCCGAGGTACCGACCGCCTTGAGCTGATCGGCATCGATGCCGGCGTCGCGCAGCGCGGACCGGGCAAGATGACCGAGCAAGTCGGCGCCGTGGAAGCCAACCGCACGTGCGCGGCAGCCCAGGCGAAGTGCGGCACGAAGCGCCACCGCGATCCCGGGAGCTGGCGTGGTCGACAGCGCCGCCAGCTCCGCCGCGTGTGCGTGCGGGCTGGGTAGGTTTGGCCCAAGCCCGGAGATCGCCACGCCGATCCGGCCGAGGCCCACCACCAGAGGCGCGTGCACCGGGTCATCATACACAGCTCGGGGGTGGGCGGCGTGCCTTTGCCAACCAGCGAAAGCTGTTGAGGGATCGAACGTTGGGAGTGTTAGGGTGCCAGCCGCCGTGTCCAATCGCGACAGTCGCAACAGCCCTGGGCAACGGCTTTCGGAACCCGGCGGTCCTAGCCCCGAACCACCGGCTACCCCTGTGACGGATCTAGAGACCTCGTTACCCGCCCCGACGCTCGCCGACCCGCGCCCGCAGGTCACCGCGGTGCTGACGGACGATGCCCAGCTGATCGCCGCCTGTCGGCGTGGCGAGGCCCGCGCGATGGAGCGCCTGTACCACCAGTACAAGCGCCGCGTGTTCGGGATGGCGCATCGGATCGTCGGCGCTTCCGATGCCGAAGAGGTGGCGCAGGAAGTGTTCGTCCGCGTGTTCCGCGCGCTCGAGAGATTTCGTGGCGATTCCGCGCTGTCGACGTGGATCTATCGCCTGACGGTCAACGCGTCGCTCACGCACCTGACGAAGCGTGGTCGCCGCAAGGAAGTCGGCGACGACGGGTTGACCGAAGTGCCGGCGCCGCCGACGGCCGAGCGCGACTCGGCCCTCGCGTCGCGCATCGAAGCCGCGCTCGAGCTGCTGCCCGCGGGCTACCGAGCAATTCTCGTACTCCATGACATCGAGGGGCTGTCGCACGAAGAGTGCTCGGCGATCCTCGAGTGCCGCGTGGGCACCTGCAAGTCGCAGCTGCACAAGGCCCGTGCGAGGATGCGCGAGCTGCTCGGCGCTGAGATCGCGACGCGCTTCGCGAAGGGGAATTCATCCGATGACGTGTGAACACGTCCGCACCCAGCTGACCGGCTATCTCGATGGCGAGCTCGATGGCGACGCCGGCACGATGGTGCGCGGTCACCTGCGTATCTGTGAGTCGTGTCGCGGAGTCGCCGCGGACGAGGCGGTCCTTCGCGACGGACTGCGTTCGCTACCTCCGGTCGATCCGCCGAATTCGCTGTGGGCCGGTGTCCAGGCGCGGCTGGCCGTCGAAGAAGTCGCCGCGTCGCAACGTCCCGCGTGGCGTCGCGTGCTTGCACGCTGGCAACGCTGGATGCCGGCACCGCGCGTCGCGATCACGGGCGCCTTGGTCGCCGCGGCCGCCGTCGGCGTGATCGTGTGGAAGACGCGGGACGTGGATGTGGACGTGGACCAGCCGCAGCCGATCGCAAAGACGATCG
>JACCYD010000504.1 GCA_013696695.1 Deltaproteobacteria bacterium
GGCTACGCCAGCGCGCCCGATGACTGGGCGAACCTCGGCCAGGGCATGCCCGAGACCGAGGCGTTGCCGGGCTCGCCGCCACGCATCACCGAGCTGCCAATCCTCCCCGGCGATCAGGAGTACGCGCCTGTCGCCGGGTTGTGGGAGCTGCGCGAGGCGATCGCTGGTTATTACAACGAGCTGTTTCGCCGCGGCATGGGCAGCAAGTACAGCGCGGAGAACGTCGCGGTGTCGGGTGGTGGCCGGTCGGCGTTGACCCGCGTCGCCGCCTCGCTCGGCCATATCAACCTCGGCCACTTCCTCCCGGACTACACCGCCTACGAAGAGCTGCTCGACGTGTTTCGGCTGTTCTCGCCGATCCCGATCCTCCTCGAGGGCGAGCGTGGCTACGCGTTCTCTGCCGCGGATCTGCGGCGCGAGATCATGGGCCGCGGCATGAGCGCGATCCTGCTGTCGAACCCGTCCAACCCGACCGGCAAGATGATCGGAGGCGAGACGCTGGCGGAGTGGGTCGGCGTCGCGCGCGAGCTCGACTGCGCGCTGATCCTCGACGAGTTCTATTCTCACTATGTGTGGCGCCCCGATCTCGTCGCCCAGGGCATGATCGAGACCGCCGCGCGCTACGTCGGCGATGTCGATCGCGATCCGGTCGTCATCCTCGACGGCCTGACCAAGAACTGGCGCTATCCCGGTTGGCGGATCACGTGGACGGTCGCGCCGAAGAAGATCATCGAGGGCTGCGTGTCGGCCGGCTCGTTCCTCGACGGCGGCGGTTCGCGCCCACTCCAGCGCAAGGCCATCGATCTGCTCGCGCCCACCGTCGCGATGGCCGAGACGCGCGCGATCCACGCCGAGTTCTCGAAGAAGCGCGGCAAGCTGCTCAACGGCCTGCGCGATCTCGGCTTCACCGTCGATCTGCCGCCCGAGGGCACGTTCTACATCTGGGCGTCAGCGCAGCACCTGCCGTCGTCGATCAGCGATGGCATGTCGTTCTTCCGCGCCGCGCTCGATCGCAACGTGATCACGGTCCCCGGCGAATTCTTCGACGTCAATCCGGGCAAGCGGCGCGGCGGGCGCCCGTCGCGCTTCCGTCGGCACCTGCGGTTTTCGTTCGGGCCGCCAGTGGCCAAGCTCGAGCTCGCGCTCGAGCGATTTCGCGAGCTGATCGCGAGCGCGTCGTAGAGGTTCGGTCGTGCTCGTGCTCGTACACGTGCTCGTACACGTGCACGTGTCACGTGCACGTCCTCCAAGACCCTACGTTCTGAAGGTCGTCGGCAACCTGATGCTCTGAGCGGCCGGTCGCCAGTGGGTGCAGACCCGGTACATGGGTGGCAGTTCAGACCGGGCACATAGGTGGCACCTGCTAAGGCGTGGCGCAGGGAGGGCGTGCCTTGGAAATCGAGCACCCCTGATTCGTACTGAGCTCATGAATCGAGTGATGCGCGGCGAGACCGTCGTGCAGCTCCGCCGCGAGTACGGAATTTCGCTCTGCCGCATCTCCGGGATTCCGGGTGGTGCACGAGCACGTGCACGAGCACGTGCCACGAGCACGTGTACGTACGAGTGCCTCCGAAGCTGCTAGAAGATCGGCGTGGGTCAAGCCGCAGCCGAATCCGACGCTCCGCCACCCGGACGCGTCAAACGCATCCTCAAGCGCCTGTGGTGGTTCCACTCGTTCTTCGCGCTGTTCTTCGGCGTCGGCGTGATGCTGTTCGCCCGCGCTGGCCTCGCGCACGCGGACAAGGTGATGGCGGCGCTGTTCATCTCGTGGTTGCTGATGTTCGTCGCCCTGCGCTTCATCGTCGGCCCGACCAACCGCCGCGAGCAGGAAGGCATCGCGCGCAAGGGCGTCCGCGTCGCCACCAACTACATCATCAAGCAGTTCTTCCAGCAGATGTTCTTCTTCTTGACGCCGCTCTACGCGGCGAGCGCCACCTGGTCGCTGTCGTCGTTCAACTGGTGGATCGCGCCGGTGCTGCTCGTTTGCGCCGTGATCTCGACCATGGATCTGGTGTTCGACAACTTCATCATGGAGCGCCGCTGGCTGGTGTCGGGGATGTACGGGCTGGCGATGTTCGGCGTGCTCAACGTCGTGTTGCCGCTGGTCGTCGGGCTCGATCACCTGAACGGACTGTTTATCGCCGCGCTCGCCACCCCGCTCTCGGTGGCGCTGCTGTCGTTCTCGGCGCGTCAGGTGTTCTCGGCGACCGGTGCGGTGTTCGTGGTCGCGACGACCATCGGGCTGTTCGGTGCGGTCTACTTCGGCCGGACGCTGATCCCGCCGACGCCCCTCGCGATGCCAGAGACCGCGGTCGGCCACGGCCCGCTGAATCCCATGGAGTGCCTACCTCCGAGCAAGCACGTGATGCGCGCGCACCAGCTCGAGGGGTTGCGCTGCGGTTCGATGCTGCGCGAGCCGGGCGGGCTCAAGGAGCGCGTGGTTCACGCGTGGACGTTCGAGGGTCACGAGCTCGCGCGCGAGGAGCCTCGCGAAATACCGTGCGACGGCGAAGATGTCGTGTTCGTCAGCCAGTTCCCGATCGGCAAGATGCCCTCGAATCCCACCGGCAAGTGGTCGTGCACCACGTACACGCTCGGCGGTCAGCTCGTCGGCGTGCGGAAGTTCGCGGTGCTGAAGAAGGACGGCTCGACGAGCGACCCGGCGCCCGCCAGCAGCGGTAGTGGCAGCGGGGCAGGGAGTGACAGCGCCCGAAACGACAACGCCCGCGGCAGTGGCTCCGCGGGCTCGGGTGCAGGCAGCGGCTCGAGCCGCTAACACCGCTACCTCACGGGATCAGCTCGCAGGTGCCCTGGTTGCAGCGCAGCGGTGCGCAGCAATCGAAGTCGTCTTCGCACGTCGTGCAGAAGCCGAGCGCACCGCACGCCTGACCGTTGCACTCCTTGCAGGTGTTGCAGGTGCTCGGCGGCACCTCGTTGCACTCCTCGGCGAGGTCGACGGCCGCGCGGTCGAAGTGGACCTTGATCGCCGCCGACGAGGAGATGTCCTTGGCGAAGACCGCGCCGAACATCTCCATCTCGGCCGACAGCTTGACCACGCCGAAGCCCGCGTAGAACAGACCGTTCAAGAACTGGTTGCCCGACATCTCGAATGCGTTGGTCAGGTTGCCGCCACCACTACAGCTCTTGTTGCCAACCGGGCCTTGGCAGACGCCCGACGTGCAGTCCGAGTTGATCGTGCAGCTGCCGGTACCCGACGTGGTCTGACTGCCGATGAAGAAGCGCGTCAGGCGCGGGTAGAGCGGCGATCCGATCGTGGTGCCCGCCGCCGTGCCTTTCTGGACACCGCCGACGAAGACATCGAACGTCGAGGTGGGATCGAGGTCGAAGTTGACCGCCGAGCTCGGAGAGATCGAGCCACCGATGAAGAGCGCGACGCGCCCGTGCGCGACGATCGTGACCGGCTGCGAGCCCTGGATCGAGTTCACGTAGTACTTGCCGCACGGTAGGTCGAGCCGGATCGGACCCGACGGGTTATCGAGCACGGCCTGGTTGAGACCGATCGACGCGTTGTCGTTGTTCGCCGCGATCGAGTGGAACGTGACGATGCTGCGGACGTCGATCTTGCCGGTGCCATTCGGCGCGGGAGCCGTGCAGTCGCACGGTAGGGTAGCGAGGTCGAACGCCTGAGGCACGCAGCTGCCGTACTGGACGCCGCCGGTGTTGTTCGGTGGGCAGTTCGGACTGGTCAGGACATCTACGGTCTGGAACGAGCCCGAGCCCTGCCTCGTGATCGCGCCGCCGATGAAGGCATCCTCGCGGACGGTCACCAGGTCCGAGAAATTGAGGGCGCCATCGAGCAGCAGGCGCTGCTTGATGTCGAAGTCGCCCACGGTGGCGAGCGACTTCGCGACGAACAAGTCGCCACCGACCGTGATCAGCGCGTTGCTGGTGATCGTGGAGTTGGTGCCGATACCCGCGCCGTTCTGACCGGGGACGTACGGGCCCTGGGTGCTGTCGAAGCCGTCGGTCGTGATGATCTTGGTGCTGTCGATCAAGTTGCATCCACAGAGCGCGAACGTGAACGTGTTCGCGGCGAGCTGGCCGGTACAGCCACCACCGCCGGGGATGACGTCGATCGGCGGTCCACCGCCGTCGCACTTGCCGGCCGGCGGCGGGTTGAGGGATACGACCGGGACACACGTGCCTTCGGAGCATCCAGTGCCCGCGGCGCACGCGAACTGGGCACCGCAACCGCCGCAGCTCTCGTTGTCGGTGTCGGTGTTGACGCACTCGCCGTTGCAGCCGACCGTCGGGGTCGGGCAGCTGCCGATGCAGCCGTTCGACACGCAGAACTCGTTCGCGCCGCAGGTGTTGCCGCACGCGCCGCAGTTGTCCTTGTCGACGCCCGGCGTGACGCACTCACCGTCGCAGTTGACCTGGTTGAAGCCGCAGTCGCAGCTACCGGCGTTGCACTCCGAGCCCACCGGGCAGGAGGTGCCGCACGCGCCGCAGTTGGTCTCGCTCGACGCGGTGTCGGTGCAGACGCCGTTGCAGGCCGTCTGACCGATCGGGCAACACGTGCCGTCGGTGCACTCCCTGCCGGCGGCACACTCGAATGCGTTCGTTCCGGCACCCGGAATCCCGCAACCACCGCAGTTCTGCGGATCGCTGTCCTGGTCGACGCACGTGGTGCCGCAGGTATCCGGCGCATTCGCCGGGCACGAGCACGTACTGTTGCTGCAGGTCTTGCCGCCGCTACAGGTCACGCCGCAGCCGCCGCAGTTCTGCGGATCGTTGAGCGTCGGAATGCACTGGCCGTTGCACAGCGTGGTGCCGGCGACGCAGTTCTGGACGCAGTCGCCGTCCGAGCAGACCTGGCCGGAGCCGCACGTGATCCCGCAGCCACCACAGTTGAGGTCGTTGGTCTCGGTGTCGGTGCACACGCCGTTGCAGCTCGTCTGACCGGTGGTGCAGCACAGGCCGTCGGTACAGGTCTGGGTCGAGCTACACGTGGTGCCGCACGCGCCGCAGTTCAACTTGCCCGGGCCGCCGACGTCGAGATCGACGCAGGTGCCGTTGCAGTTGACCTGGCCTGGCCCGCAGCACGTGCCGTCGAGGCACGAGTTGCCGGCGGGGCAGGAGATGCCGCAGCCGCCACAGTTATTGACGTCGCCATCGGTATTGCGGCAGGTGCCGCTGCAGTTGGTCGAGCCGGTCGCGCAGCACTTGCCGTCGGAGCACGTGTTGCCCGCGTTGCACGTCGTGCCGCACTGGCCGCAGTTCGTGCCACCGACGCCACCGTCATCGAGATCGATACACGTTCCACCGCAGTTGACCTGCGTCGCCGGGCAGCACTTGCCGAACGAGCAGATGTTGGCGCCGCAATCGACGCCGCAATCACCGCAGTTGTCCGGATCGAAGTTGGTATCGGTGCAGGTGCCGCTGCAGCGCTCCTGCGTGCCGGGGCATGCTGGCGCATCCGGCGGCAGCGTGTCGGGCGGCGCGTCGACGATGGGGCCGTCGGGCGGTGGACCATCAGGCGTGATCGTATCGGGTGGGGTATCGACGACGGTTCCATCCGTCGGCGTTCCATCCGTCGGTGTACCGTCGGTGGGTGCTCCGTCGGTCGTTCCATCGGGCGGCATGCCGTCGGTCGGCACGCCGTCGGGCGGCATGCCATCGGTCGTCGGCATGCTGTCGAGTTGCGCGTCCTCTCCCGGCGTAACCGGATCTTTGCCACCACACGCAACCGCGAATAAAACTACAGAGAGTATCCACAGGTGGATACAACGTTGCCCCATTCTAGAAGTGTCGCCTAGCGACGCTTCGAGGGTCAAGGACGCCGAACCCGATCATTACCTGATGATCGCGACAGATCGGATGCTCGTCACACGTGTGTGCGTTGTGCTCAGATCCGGAATGCGAGAAACCCAGCGGGTCCGAACGTTCCAATCTCGGCGAGGTCGTCGAATCCGAGCGAAATACCGAGGTCGAGGAACTTCCGCGGCGAATACTGCACACCTGCGCGCAGGAAGTAGGTCAACCCACCTCCCGCCGCATCGCTCTGCGTGGACGTGGCGGCGAAGTCTTCCATGTTGAAGCCGAGCCGACCGATCAACGCGGTCTTCGGTTTGTGCTGGTAGATGCCGTAGCCGCTGATCCGCAGCTGCCCGGCCGATCGGATGCCGTTGGTGCGTTCGAGCTCGGCGTTCACCGCGTTCGTGAGCTCCTGATAAAAGCTCGGCGCGAAGTTCGAGAGCTTGATGTTCAACAGATCGTCGAGCCCGCCGAGCGCGAACTTGTCGCCGAACTGGAACTTGATCGGGACGCCGATCGAGAGCGAGAACGCGACGGGCTTGATGTAGACCGGCACGCCGACCCGGATGCCGATCCAGTTCGCGAGCAGCACGGTGACGTCGATGCCGACTGCCTTGCCGCTGTGAAATCCGATCTTGTCGTCCGTCGGCGTCGCCGGATCGTCATAGACGCCGCCGAGCACGTAGGTCAGACCGAGCTGCACTTCTCGCGTGATGCCGTAGCGAGCGCGCAACGCGTCGGCCCCGGCATACACCGCGCCGTCACCAGCGCCGAGCTGCGCATGCGGGCCGATCGCAACCTCGGACATGTTCGCCGGGAGATTGATCGGGCGAAGGTACTCTTCGATCGGATAGCCGGAGGTCTTCAGCTTGACCGGCACGGTGATCTTCACTGGTTCGTCGGGGGTGGTGATGCCACCTGGAGCGCCCGGGTTCTCGTCGCGACCTTCGATGTCTTTCGGGGGCGGCTCTTCGACGGGTGCCGCCGGCGAGGGGGCATCGGCGCTCCCCGAGCCCGCGGCGGGTGCCGGTGCGGGCGGCGGATCTTTGGCCGGTGCGACCGGGGCCTTCTTCGGTTCGGGCTTCTTGGGCTGGGCCACGACCACCGTCACCGTCGCAGATGCGACCACGCAGACGCTCAACAAGGAGACCAAGCGACTCATGGCGCCGACATTACACGATCTACTCCCGCACGCACCTTATCGGCGGATCGCTCAGTAGTGACCGATCCAGATCGGCTTCGGCTTGTGCTCGCGATCGCGCAGCGCGACCGCCGCCGCCGCGGCAGCGAGCATGTGAACGAACGCGCGGCGCGTCGGCGGGCGCCATGCCTTCGCGTCGGGATCCTTGCGATCGCTCATGGCGTACCACCGCCGCAGTCCGGTGCTTCGAAGCCCTGCACCATGTCTCGCAGCGTCAGCTTGTCGTTGCACTCGTCGGGGGCCATCACGTCCTTCGACATCATGTGGCCGCCTTCGCGATCGTCGGTGACGCCTTGCGGGACCTGCGTCGCGGTGCGGGGATCGATCGCCTGTGGACCGGCCTGTGCGGCCGCGTCGATCAGCTTCTCGTTGAGCCAGCGCACGAAGCTGATCGGATGGTAGTGGTAGACGACGCCGTCGGTGGGCAGCTTCGCGTGCGTGGCGACGCGCTCGTCCCACCACAAGCCCGGCGTGATCTGATCGTTCACCAGCGCCTCGATCACCGCCGGCTTGACGTCGCGGAAGTCCTTCGGCTGGCGGAGCGCCTCGGCCCACGGCGGATCGCTCGTCCACTCCGAGACGTGTCGTGTCACCAGGTAATACATCTGGCGGCCGCCGCCGGTCGTGTAGAAGGTCTTGAGCTCCTCGCGCGACAGCAGGGTGTCCTTGTTGGTGTCGATGATGTCGGTGATGCGCGCGGCATCGCAGAACCGACCACCGGCGGTGCCGTCGACGGTCTCCCACGGGATGCCGGGCATGCCCTCGAACAGATCCGAGATCGAGAACAGCTCGATGTGAACCTGTGGCTTGGCGAGCTGATCCGGACCCGCGGTGCCGACCAGGCCGATCACGGCGCCGGCCTCGACGGGCTCGTCGAGTAGCCAGACCTCGCCGGCCTTGTCGGCCTTCTTGGCCTCGCGTGCCTTGACCAGCCACTCCGGCGGCTTGTCCGTCTTCGTGGCATCCGAGAGGTGCATGTAGAGCGAGTAGAACTCGAGCTTGCGATCCGACAGCGACATCTGATGGCGCAGCAGGACGAAGTTGGTGGAGCCGATCGCCGATGGCGGGCCCATGCGTGCCGCGACGAGCCGGCCCGGAAACGGCGCGAACACCCGACTGCCCTCCGGCGACGTGGTCGGCGGCGCGATGTGGATGCCGCCGTGCCACAGCCGCGCTTCCCCCCACGGACCGACGGGGAAGAAGCCACCGTCTGCCTTCGCCTCGTTGAGGGCGTAGAGCATCTCGGCTTCTTCTTTGACCGCGCTCGATTGATCCGGCACCACCGGCTGGAGCTGATTGGCGCCGCCGCGATCCTTCTTCGGCACGCCGCGCGGAAACAGCGGGAAGCTGAACGCGCCGCGGATGCCCTGGCAGAAGTCCTTGAAGTCGAACGGACCCGGATCCCACTTGTTGTCGGTCAGGTGGTAGTGGCCGAGATAGCCGTTGAAGCGCGACATGCCGCCGTAGCCGACGGTGTTCCACGTCTGCACGCCGGGGCTCGACTGCGGATACTCCGCCGGCAGGTTCGGCAACAGACGAAGCAGTGCGCGCGACAGCCGCTTCATCGAGTCGTATTGCGCCCTCGTGAAGTCGAACGACTTGATCGTGTGGTTGTTGATCTTGCAGGGCTTGACGTCGCGCCCGCCCTTCTTGGCGTAGTAGTTCGGCTCCTTGAAGGCGTCGCCGCGATTGCACAGCTCGACGCCGATCGAGGCCGAGTTGAGCTCCGAGCCGTGCCAGCCCTCGAGCGCGAGATCGAGCGTCTGATAGATCGTTCCGTCGTTGTCGCACAGGAAGTGGACCGACAGGCCGCGCTCGTTCTGCGCGACCGAGAAGCACATGTCCGCCGACGCGCAGCCGTCGTGATGGATCATGAACTGCCGGATCACCTGCTTCGCCGATTCGTACGGCGCGTTCATGCCGTTGTTCCACTTGTGGCGAAGCGCCGGGCGGCCCTGGCAGCGCGCCGTGAAGTTCGGGTTCTTGTGGTCGGCGTCGTACGCGGTCCACTTGCCGGGCGCGGCCTGATGCGCGCCGGGCTGGGCGAACGGATTCGGATCCGTCTCGGTAGGGATCAGCGTCTCCTGCGTGGCGTCCCATCGCGGACCCTCGCGGAAGTTCACGATCGGCGCGTCGGTGTCGAACGCTTGACCACCGATGATGAGCTTGCCTGATGGCCGGTGCTTTCCCATGCGGTTCCCCTATTGTGCCAAGAACCGAAGCTCGGTCGAGCCGATCTTGATGGTGCTGTTGTGTTCGAGGACCAGGCTGGTGATTTTCTGGCCGTTGACGAACGTGCCGTTGGTCGACCCGTAGTCGAACAGGGTCACCCGCCCGTTGCCATCCATCACGAATTGCGCGTGATGTCCGGACGTGAAGCCGTCCTCGATCAGCAGATCACAACCCGCGGCCTTGCCGATGAAGAAGCCGTGTTTGAGCGGAAGCTCGCGCCCGGCGTACGGCCCGCTGATCACGTAGAGCCGCGCAGCGCCTGCCGTGGGCATCGCCGCACCCGGCGCGGGTGGCTGCGACGAGAACGCGATCGTCTTCGGTGGCCGCGACGGGGCCTGCGGCGGCACCACGCCGTGGACGTGGAGGTTCGCCGGTACATCCTGGACGCCGACCTGCGAGGCGAGCGCCTGGCGCTTCGTCATCACGAAGCCGATCACGCCGAGCACGACGAGCAGGCCGACGATCGCGCCGCCGATGATCACGATCCAGCCGAGGATGCCGCGCTTGTCCAGGGGCTTCGGCGCCACGCAGCGATCGGCCGCGCAGTACTGGCCGGCGTCACACGCGGCGCCATTGCACGACACCGCAGGGACCTTGCCTTCATTGAGGTACGTGACCGCGCGGTTCGCGATCTCGACCTTGACCTTGGCGCCCGACAGGTCGGCGTCGTTGGCCGGGAACGCGGTGATCACGGTCTGCTTGTTGAGCTCGGCGGCGAGCTGCTGGAACGCCGGTGTCCACGAATCGCTCTTCGCGCCGCGGACCCATCGGAACGTGCCGAGCGATTGCTTCGACAGCTCGCCGAGCAGGAGCAACGGACGGCGGACGTCCTTCGGCGAGAACCCCATCGTGTGAATGCGGACGCCGGCCTTGTCCGCGCGCTTGCCGAGCCGGATCACGCGATCGCGATCGTTGGAGGCATCGCGGCCGTCGCCGACGATCACGATCATCTTGCGCAGCGGCCGGCCTTCCGGCTTGGTCGCGGCCTTCTTGAGCATCACCAGCGCACGCTCGAGCGAGTCGAGCAGGCTCGGCTCGCCGACGCTGCCGTCGCTCTGGATCGTGGGCACCTTCGCCCGTGCTGCGCGCAACGAGCCGAGCTTGCCGGCGCCGACCGATTCGCCGTAGGTCAGCACGCCGATCTGCGTGCGCTCGTTGGCCTCGCCGAGCACGTTGGTGTCGAGCGCCTCGGTGATCGTCGGCAACACGTCGCCGAGATCCGACGAGACTTGCAGGACGACCACGATGGCCGTGTCGGACTGCGTCGGGCCGTACGTACCGATCGCGACCGGTGCGTCGAGCTTGCTGCCATTGACGACCAGCTTGACGGCCAGATCGGCGAGGTCGAGCACCTGTCCCTGCAGATTTGTGGTCGATACGAACACGCGAAGCCGCTGGCCGCCGAGCGCGGCCGGCTCCAGCACGACCTGGTCGATCACCGCACGTTCGTCAGCACGTGCCGAGCCCGTCAGCATCGCGACCATCGCGACCACCACAGCCGACAGCGCGACTGGCGACATCTTCGAGGGACGTTATCACGAGGACAAATCTACTCGGGGAGTCGGTAGCGGTAGAGCACGGGCACCGACGTCAGCAGATCCATCTCCGACTCGACATAACCGACGGTCCAGTTGTTGATCACCAGCGGCAGGCCGGACTCTCCGATCGTGTCGGAGATGATGCCGATGTGATCCGGCCCGAATTTGCTCGGGAACGTGTCCATCAGGATGACGTCGCCGGGACGTAGCGGGTCGTCGGGATCGTCGAGCTTCGCCGTCCGCTTCTCCCAATGGCGCTGGAAATAGGGCAGGAGCGTGAGGACGCGGCGTTGATCGATCTGCCAGTTCCCAGCGTTCTTCGGATAGACCGCGCGGGCGCGTTTGATGTCCTCGTGCAGCTCCTTCTGAAGATCGACGCCCGCGTTGCGCACCGCGCGGACGATGACGTCGGTGCACACGCCTTGCGTTCGCGGCACGTCGCCGCCCGGGTACTGCCTGATGTCGGTCCAGCCCTCGGTATACGCGGCGCCGTTGAGCACGGTCTTCTTCGCGCCGATCAACACGTCGAGCGGATCGGGGATGCCGTCCTTGTCGTGATCTCGACTCTTCGACGAGGCGTCGGTGATGCGCTCCGCGACCAGCAGCGGTGCGAGCTCCGCTCGATCACCGGGTCGCAGCGCGAGCTCGCGGGTACCGACGACGAGCTTCGCGGTGCCGTCGAGCGGATACGCTTTGCGAGGAAACCCGTCGATCGCGAGCACCAGCAGCTTCCTTGCGGCATCGACGCGCGCCGAGACGCGCTGCTTGGCGAGCTTCGCAGGGAGCGTGATCTGGACCTTGCCGTCGAGGTCGCCGAACACGCCCTTGTCGGAGACGCCGAGACAGGACTCGCCGGCGTGGGTCTCGCGAGAGATCTGCGGGGCTGCGGGCGCCTCGAGACGCGTTGGTACCGCCGGGTCAGCCTCCAGTGAGCCGCAACTGATTGAAATCAGTGGCAACGCTACACCGAGAAAAAATCGGGAACCGGGCACACGTGGTGGTGTCATACCGCCGCTCTTGGCCTGTCTGTGGCCGACATTTGTTAGACACCGGATCGAGCCACGACATTGCCGCGACATTGCAGTCACCCACGAATCCATCTAATGATCGACCCAGCTGATCCAACCGATCAGGTTTTCCGGAGGACACCATGGCTTCACTAGGCGCCGTCATCGCATTGATCGTTCTCAGCGTCGGTGGACTCGTCCTCCTTGGTCTCGGTGTGATGATGATCATCGGCGCGGTCATGCCGAAGCGGTCGGTCATCACGTCGTGGCCAGTCCAGCAGGAGCAGTCGTTCGCGCCGTTCGATCAGCGCGCCGCTGGGTCGCAGTCGAAGGCCTGGATGATCGCGATCATCTCGGCGGTCGCCGGCTTCGTCCTGGTTGTCGGTGTCGTGCTCGGTGTGAAGCCCGAAGTCAACGACGTCGGCAAGACGATGAACATGTCGAACCTGACGAAGAAGGATGCTCCGAAGCCCGCGCCGCCCGCACCTGCTCCGAAGGCCGAGGCGCCTGCGCCGGCACCCGCGCCCGAAGCTCCGAAGCCGTAGTCGCCGCTACTCATCCGCGGTTGCCGATGCAAGACTCGGCGAGTGCGGTCGTCGTGTCTGATGTGCCTGGCTTGCGTTGGCTGCTCGCTGGCGCCACGTGTGCCGGCCAAGAAGTCCCAGCCGATCGCCATTGTCGCGGCCGAGCGTGGCCCGCTCGGCATCCGCCTGGTCGCGATCGACGAACACGGTGACCGCCGGTTCGAGCTCGTGGTGCCTGGCACGGCGAACGAAGTGGTTCGCGACAGTCATCCCGCGGTCTCGCCCGATGGTCGTTGGGTCGTGTTCGCGTCGACCCGCGGCCGCAAGGACGGCACGAGCTTGTGGATCGCACCACTCACCGGCGCGCCCCAGGCGACCCCGCGCCGGATCACCCCGGACGGCGCCGTGGATCAGCATCCGATGTGGTCGGCGGACGGCCAGGCGATCGTGTTCGCCTCGACGCGCGACGGCGGTGACTTCGATCTGTGGCGCGTCGCGATCGATGCCCATGGCCAACCCGGCGGCGCGACCCAGCTGACCTCGGGCGCCGGTCACGAGATCACGCCGACGTTCGGCCCCGTCAACACCATCGTCTACACCGCGGTCACCGTGGTCGGCACCGAGGGGTCCGTGTCGAGTCGATTGGAAGAGCGCGCGGCCGACGGAGCGATCCGCGCGATCACGGCGGGGCCGGCCGATGGATCGCCGGCGATCTCTCCCGACGGCGCGACGTTGATCTTCGTGCGACCCGCCATGCACCTCGATCAACCGCAGGCCGAGCTGTGGAAGATCGAGCGCGGCGCGTGGCGGAGCACCGGCGACGATGTCGTGGCGACCCGGCTCCTCACACTACCGATCACCGACGAGAGCGGTCCGGTGTGGTCGCGCGATGGTCGGTTCGTGTTCGCGACGTCGGTGTTGCGCGGTCACGCCGGCAAGCCGCTGTTCTCGTCGATCATCCACGTCGATCTTCGCGAGTCCACGCCGCGTGCGCGAATGCTCGTCGATCGCGCGGGTGCCACGGTGCGGTTGTCGCCGGCGATCCGGAGCGAGCGCCTCGATGTCGCCGCACTGCACGCAGATCCAGAGTACCTTTCCGAGCTCGCACGCATCGTCGCCGCCGCGATCGCGGAGCAGACGTCTGACCAGCCAGCACCATGACTCGAGCGTCTCTCATGCTGATCGTCGTCGCGGGCTGTGGCTCGGCACCGCCGGTGAGCCATCCCGACACCGCGAAGGCGCCGTTGTCGTATGCGTCCGACGACGGGATGGTGGTGATCGCGGCGGGCCGGTACGTCGCGGGCTCGACGCCGGAAGAGCGCCAAGTCGCCTACGACGACTACCTCCACACCGCGAACCACGACGGTGCACGCGAGAACGAGTGGTTCGGCAAGGAACAGGATCGTCACATCGAGAAGCTGCCGGCGTTCTCGATCGATCTGTTGCCGGTCACGCAGGCGGCGTTCGCCGAGTTCGTGGCCACCGGCGCGGCGCCCGCACCCACGATCGACGAAGCCGCGTGGAAGGCGCAGGGCTTCCAGCAGGACTACGCAACGCAGGTCGCTCGGTTCGTCTGGAAAGACAACCGCCCGCCGATCGGGCGCGAAGATCATCCGGTGGTGCTCGTCACCCACACCGAAGCCACGCGCTACTGCGCCTGGCGCAATCACCGACGACTGCCCACCGCCGCTGAATACGAGAAGGCCGCGCGCGGCGAGCAGGGCCTGGTCTACCCGTGGGGCAACGTGTACGAGGCGAGCAAGCTCAACAGTGCCGTCGCGGGACCGGGCGACACCGTGCCGGCCGGGACCTACAACGATGGCGCGAGCCCGTACGGCATCCTCGATCTCGCGGGCAACGTGTTCCAGTGGACGAGCACGCCGGGTGAAGCGGGAAAGCTGCTGGTCAAGGGCTCGGCGTGGGATGACCACGCCGGGGTCGGGCGCGGGGCGTCGTCGCACGGACGCAAGCGCGAGGTACGGCACGTGATCGTCGGCTTTCGCTGCGCGGCTGACGCAAAATGATCGTGTGCCACGGTGGCGCCGGGCTGATCGGACCCGAGCGCCACGACCGCCTGCGTGCGGGCGTGCGCGCCGCAGCCGAGCACGGTCACGCGATCCTCGCGCGCGGTGGCAGCGCGCTCGATGCCGTGGTCGCGGCGGTGCGCGTGCTCGAGGACGATCC
>JACCYD010000512.1 GCA_013696695.1 Deltaproteobacteria bacterium
TATACGCGCACGAAGGCGATCACGTCGCGATGGCCCGACCCGCGGCACCGCGGCGTCAACCTCGGCTTCCCGCAGAACAATTAGCGGCGGCGTAGCCCGCGCGCTAACCGCCCCGCGGAGTGCGCCGGATCAACGCGAGCCCGCGATCGAAGGCGGCTTTGCCCGCGAGGCTTTCGACGCTGCCGTCGATCGAGATCGGGCATTGATCGTGGAGACCGCAGCGAAGCGCGGCGTCGGTGTCGACGCAGTAGCGCACACGTTGATGGCAGGTCGCGCAGGTGCGAGCGCGCTCGTCATCGGCACACGCGTCGAGCTTGTCCCAGCGCTTCGGGCATGCCTCGCCCTCCTGGTGGCAGCGCGCGATGTCGCCGCGACTCGTGATCGAGCGCCACGATGGATCGCCGACCGCACGGTTACGGTCGACGTCGCCCTCGTGCCGGACGAACCATGCCCTGGCAACCTCGCCCCGTTGCTCGAGCCAGTCCGCGTAGACCAGCCGCGCCCCCTCGTCGCTCGGTCGGGCGCGCAACGGCGCGAGCAACGCCTGCTCGCCCGGAACGGTGGAGACCGTGGCACGCCACGGCGTCGGGAACAGCGGCGGCGCGAGATGATCGATCGACGCCGGCATCGGCGGGTTGCGCATGATCACCGGCTCGCCGGGGCTACGCGTCGTCACCGGGCTGACGGCGGCGATCAGGTCGAGCCCGCAACCAGCGCAGAACCGGAAGTTGTCGGGGTTGTCTTTCCCGCAACGCGGACACGCAGCCACGCTTGACGGTACCGTGTTCTGTTAGCGTGCGTGGATGAAACTCCTCGCCGGCCTCGTTGCAGTCGCGATCGGATGTGGGGCGACTGTGAAGGCCATCCAGCTCGTCGTCACCGGTGATGCCCGCACGGTGCGCAAGCGCCCACCAAACATCCGGCCGAGCTCGCCCGACTCCACGCAGATCCTGTTCATCGCGTTCGACGGCGTGTCGCGCGATTCCCTCTACGAGCTGTTGCGAGCAGGCAAGCTCCCCAACCTGCGCGAGCTCGTCGGTGGGGACAACCTCGCGCACGCGTACCTCGACGAGACGTTTCTCTCGAACCTGCCGTCGACGACGATGCCCGCGTGGGTCAGCGCGCAGTCGGGGCACGGCGCCGCCGAGCACGGCGTACCCGGCAACGAGTACTTCATCCGCGAACGGCTCGAATTCGCGTGTCCCGCGCCGGTCTCGTTCAAGGATTCCGCGCCGACGCTCTCGATCTACACCGACGACTACCTCAATCGCCTGGTTGCCGTGCCGAGCGTGTACGAGCAGATCCATCTCCACGATCCCGAAGCGCTGATCTGGGTCGGCATGAATCACTTCTTTCGCGGCACCGACAAGCTCGTGATGGCCGACCGCCAGGCGATCGCCGGGGCGCTCGAGGGGTTCATCGAAACGCAGGTCGAAAAGCTCGAGGGAGACACCTCGCGCAAGCTCTACGAAAATCTCGACAAGGCCGGGATCGACGCGATCGCGAGCCGGCTCGACGACAAGACCGCGATCCCCGACGTCATCACGCTCTACATCTCCGGCGCCGACCTCTACGCGCACGTCGCCGAAGAAGGTCCCGACAAGGCGCGCTCGACGTACCTCACCGAGGTCATCGACCCGGCGCTCGGGACGCTCCTCCAGCGCCTGCGCGAGCGCCGCGCCCTAGACAATCGCTGGATCATCGTCAGCTCCGATCACGGCCACACCCAGATCGTGAAGGACACGACGCACGCGATCAGCACCAAGGACGACAGCGCACCGGGTGTGCTGATGAAGGCGGGCTTCCGCCTGCGCCCGTTCAAGCGAGCCGTCGACAAGCAAGCCCCGTTCAGCGCGGTGCTCGCCTACGGCGGAGCGATGGCGTACGTCTACCTCGCCGATCGCTCGAAGTGCCCGACGCCCGAAAGCCCTTGCTCGTGGGGCGAGCCACCGCGCTACCGGGAGGACGTGCTGGCCGCCGCGGAGGCGTTCTACACCAACAATCGCGATGGCGCGCTCGTCCCCGGGATGAAGGGCAAGCTCGACATGATCTTCGTCCGCGAGCCGCGCCCGGTGCTCGAGAAGGACTTGCCGTTCGAGGTCTATGTCGGTGGCGGCAAGTCGATGCCGATCGATGACTACCTGCGCGCGCATCCGCATCCCAACTACGTTGCCGTCGCCGAGCGCATGAAGGAGCTCGCGGTCGGCACGCACGGCGAACGCGCCGGCGACATCCTGCTCCTCGCCAACAACGGCAATCGCGACAAGCCCGAGGACCGCTACTACTTCGCGGAGCCGTATCGGTCGTGGCACGGCAGCCCGTCGAAGGGCGACTCCGAGATTCCTCTGATCGTCGCGCATCGCGGCCACCGCAAGCAGGCGATCGGGGCGTTCGTGAAACCGATCCTCGGCGACAAACCGTTTCAGCGAAAGATCACGGACATCATGATGAAGCTCCGCAAGTCGCCGCCGCGCTGAGCCGTCACGGGAACACGCGCTTGATCAGCGCCTGGAACCGCGGGTGCGAACGGAGCGTCGTCGAGTAGCGGTCGATCGACGCCGCGATCCAGCTACAGCTTGACGCGGCGACCGAAGCGCGTGCGCAGCGCCCCCCGAGCGACGCCCTTGCCGATGCGATTGTCGTGGAGATCGAGCGACGTGATCGATTCGGCCCACGACGCTTCCGCGAGCGCCGCACCACCTTCCGGCTCGATCCCGCAGCTGGCGAGATCGAGGTCCGCGACGACCAAGCTGGTCGCCTGCGCGAGCGCGCGTGCGCCGTCGGTGCCGATCGGATTCGCGGCGAGCACGAGCCGCTCGAACGTTCCGCCGCGTGCGGCGAGGGCCTGCGCACTGGTGACGTCGAGACGGTTATCGTGGAGATCGAGGACGCGGAGCTTCGGCAAGTGCCGTGACTCGAACAGCCGCTTCGCGTTGTCGGGGTCGATCCGGCAGTCCGCCAGCGTGAGCGTGTGGATGTTGACGGTATGCGGCGACGCGAACAACTCCGGCAGCTCGCGCTCGATCTTGCAGCGCCCGCAACGACACAGCTGATCCAGGTGCACCTCGTGGAGGTGCGCGAGATACGGGCTTTGCGCGAGCCGCACCAGCTCGTTCGATGCCTCGGGAAAGATCATCGAGCGCACCATCGGGGCGAGCTCGAACAGCTGCGCCGCCACGTCGACGAAGCGCGCGGCCGTGAGCGTGCCGCCATGAAGAAAGCCCCGCCGGAACCGCCAGTTGCCGCGAATGTTCGCGCGCGTCAGCGGCGAGGTCCAGATGCGCCGGTACTTGCGCAGGATCTCCTTCACGCGCACCTGCAAGGCCGGCCGCTCCGAGGCGTGCTCGAGAGCGCATTGCGCGTGGATCAGCTCCGCGTGTGCGAGAACGTCCGGATCGGTCGACGATTGGAGGAGCCAGTCCGCGTAGACGATGCGCGGCGCGTCGTCGTCGGGCTGCGCGCGGATCTCGCGCATGAGGGCTTCGCCGGAGTCCAGCACGGCCTCGACTATAGGGCACGCGAGTCAGACGCGCTTGAGCGGCAGCGTGATCGCCTCGGCGATCGGCTGGAGCTCGTCGGGCGATGGCGTCCACCGCGGGCGGGCGAACCGCGGGCCTGCGAGCGAACGATCGCCGGTCAGTGCTGCGACCTCGGTGAACAGCTCCGCGGCCTCCGGGCGATCTTCCGGATCGGCGGCGAGCATGCGGACGATCAGCGAGCTGACCGCGCCCGAGACTCCGGGGATGAGCTCGGGCGTGTGGAGACCCGGGAACTTGCCGGTCAGAGCGCGATACGCGAGCACGCCGAGGGCGTGGATGTCACCGCAGCCATCGCCGGTGCGCAGGGTGGTCCAGCCGCCGAGCTGGATCGGAAAGCTCCGTGCTCCGGTGCGGATCGTGATCGCATGGGGCTGGAGCGCGTCGTGGGTGAGGCCGCGATCGTGGAGGTGCAGCAGGATCGAGGCGACGTCGCGGATCAGCTCGAGGGCCTCGTCGACGCCAAGGGTGCGGCGATTCATGATCTCGGAGAGCGGCACGCCATCCGCGATCTCGGTCGCGATCCAGGGACGGTGATCGGGCAACACGCCGCGATCGACGATCCGCGCGATGCCCGGATGCTCGAGCGACGCGACCAGCGCGCTGGTGCGAAGGAGCTCGAGCGCGCGGCTGCGGAAGTCGCCGGCATCGACGATCTCGATCCGCGCGCGGCCCGACATCGACAGGGCGCGGAATCCGCCGCCCGCGTGCTGACCGATCAACCGATAGGAACCGACGCGATCACCGATGGCGAGGTTCATCACGATTCCTTCTTGACGAAGCTGACCGGGCCCGTTCCCTGCGGGCGAACCCGTAACTGCTCGGGGAGCGGCGGCGGACGGCGAGCAACGAACGGGTCGACCAGCAGGATGTCCTCGATCGAGATCGGGAAGGCGTCGAGGTCCTCGATCGAGAGGTCCGCGGCGAGGTCGTCGAAGAGACGCGCTGCATCCGCGCGCACGCGCTCGGCCGACGGGGCATCCGAGATCATACGGT
>JACCYD010000539.1 GCA_013696695.1 Deltaproteobacteria bacterium
TCGGCGAGCTCCTGCACGAGCTTCATGCAGCCGTCGAAGTCGGTGTCGATCGCGAGCACGAGCGCGCCCGCCGCGAGTGGCTGGACGAGCTGCGCCGTCGAGATCTTGCCGCGTGGCAGGATGACGACCGCGCGAATGCCCGCGGCCGCGGCGTACGCGGCGAGTGCGGCCGACGTGTCGCCCGTCGACGCGCATGCAATCGCCTTGAGGTTGCCGCCACGCGACATGATCTGCTTGACCATCGAGACCAGCACCGTCATTCCGAGGTCCTTGAACGACCCGGAGTGCGACGTGCCGCATTGCTTGACCCGCACGTTGTCACCCTGCAGCCCGAGGTCCTTCGCGAACCTCGGCACTGGTGTGAGATGCGTGCAGCCCTCGAGCATCGACACGATGTTGGTCGGCTCGAGCTGGGGCGCGACCCACTCGTGCTTGCCCCACACGCCACTGCCGAACGGCTCCTCGATCGAGCGCCATCGCGTGGCGAACATCGTCTTCCACTCGTCTGCACTGCGCGTCTTCAGCGCGGCGAGGTCGTGCACCACCTCGAGGAGGTCGTTGCACTTCGGGCAGCGATAGATCACTTGCTCGAGCGGATAGCCGCCGGGACAGCCTGCGATGCAGCGAAACTCCGCCGAAAACGTGCGGGCTAACAACGACGCCATGGCCGACTCTACCGTGCCATGCTCGTCGCGTGACGCGGCCACGCTACGAGTTGATCGCACTCGCGTTGGTGTGCGGCTGCTCCGGCGCTGAAGAGCACGCGCGGGCTCCGGCGCCTCCCGAGTCCAGGTCCGCCATCCCGGAGGCGCCCGCGGCGATCGCCGATGCCGCTGTCGCCATCGTCGATGCCGCGCCCGTCGAACCGCCCAGGCCAACGCGTGCCGCCCGCCTCGACGTCGCGTTCGTCGGCGACCTGATGTTCGGCGGCTACTTCGACGATCACTACGATCCGCAGCTCGTCGAGAAGCACGATCCACTGGTCGACATCGAGAAGCACCTGGCTTCCGACCTCACGTTCGGAAACTTCGAGACCACGATCACGCGCACGCTGCCGAACAACGGCGGGCCGCACGACGGCAAGGGCAACAAGCGGTTCGTCACGCTCCCCGAGCGCGCCGCCGTGCTCGCGCGCAACCAGCGCTTCCACGCGGTCACGCTCGCGAACAATCACCAGCTCGACAACGACAAGGCCGGACTCGTCGAGACACCGAAGTTCCTCACCGAGCTCGGCATCCGCTACGTCGGCGCCGCGCGCGACGACAACGCGAAGCGATTCGTCGTCGAGACGCTCGAGGTCAAAGGCTGGCGCGTCGGCGTCATTCCCGCGACCACGCAGACCAATCGCGGGCAGCTGCGCGACGGTCCGTTCATCGCGTACGTCCCGGCACCGGCGTTCAAGAATCAGATCGTGCCGGTGATCGCAGCCGCGCGCACCTCGCACGATCTGATCGTCGTGCAGGCGCACTGGGGCCAGGAATATCAGGATGCGCCGGCGCGCTGGCAGATCGACGCTGCGCACGCGTTCATCGATGCCGGCGCCGACGTCGTGATCGGTCATCACCCGCACGTCCTCCAGGGCATCGAGCGCTACAAGGGCGGCGTGATCGCCTACTCGCTCGGCAACTTCGTATTCCCGAATGCCAAGGAACGGATCCGCAACACCGGCGTGTTGCACCTCGGCTTCACCGGCGCGAAGCCGTGCCTCGACGCGATCGGCTTCGATCCCGCGGTGCAGATCCGCTCGCCGATCACGCACCCGATTCCGGCGACCGGCAATGCGCGCAAGGAGGTCGGCACGCGCCTCGCGACGCTATCGAAGCCATTCGCGACCGAGTGGAACGTGTCGACCGATCGCTTCACCGCACCCGCCGCCTGCCCGTAGTTACGGTTTGGGCTTGGCTTTGATGATGACCTGGTTGTCTTTGACGACCACCGAGAAGTCGACGCCCTGCGCCTTGTACTGCTCCATGATCTTCGGCGCCTGCGCGTTGATCGTGTTGAGCAGCTTGCCGAACGTCGTCGGGCCGGTCTGTTCGCCGACCATCTCCTTGGCCTTGACGTAGTTCTTGTAGAGCACGTTGACATCGTCGTCGGTCATGCCCGGCGGCGGACGTTGTGCGGGAGGGCGCGCACCTGGCGTCGGCGTCGGCCGAACGGGGGCGCGTTGCGTTGGCGTCGGCACGGCGTTGCTGGTTGCGGGCCGGGAGATCGCGGGATTGCCGCCCGTCGGGGTCGTGGACGTCGCCGCCGAGAGCGGGCGAGCTGGCGTTGGCACCGGCTTCATCGTCGGTGGCGTCGGCATCGGCCGCATCGCTGCGGGCGTCGCGGGCATCGACACGGGTGACGTCGGCGTCTCCTGTCCCGCATCGAGATCGGTGTCGCGCTTCGCGCGACGCGGCGGCACCACGACCGACGGCTCGCGCGTGAACGGGCCCTGCATCGTCTCGACCGGCCCGACCTGCTTCGCGGCCATCGAGCCGGGCGCGATCGGATTCGGCCGCACGCCTTGCGACGGCGCGAAGCCGCGGCTCGACTGCGAGGGATCGAGCGGCGACGGAATCGCCGGCAACTGCCCCGACGGTGCCGACGGCATCGGGACGCGCGGTGCGCCCGCCTGCGCGGGACGCGGCTGTAGTGGTTGACCCGGCTGCACCGGACGCATCGCTGGCGTCGACTGCGGAGGTTGACCCTGGATCGGTTGCGACGGCCGCACCGGTTGGCCCGGTTGCGGCGGCAGTTGCCCCGGTTGCCCGGGTTGCATCGGTTGCGATGGCCGCATCGCCGGTATCTGACCCGGCTGACCTGGTTGCAT
>JACCYD010000586.1 GCA_013696695.1 Deltaproteobacteria bacterium
TCGGCGACGGCGCACTCCGACGAAGCCGCGATGTCGGGTGCGCCCGCGCTGGTGAGCACGCTCGGCGACGACCTTGCCTCGATCGGCTGGGATGGGGAGGCCTGGACCTACTCGGTCACGCAGCAGAACCCCGACGACGCAGCGGTCGACGCCACGATCGCGCGGTTCGACACCGTCGCGCAGGCGGTGGGCGTGACCGAGGCGCAACGCAAGATCGCCGCCCGCCTCCAGCGATCGCTGGCGCGCGGCCAGCCGAGCCGCATCTGGGTGCGCGCCCGCGCCGGCAAGCTCGATCCGATCCTGACGCTGTCGTGGGATCTCGTGGAGTGGCTGCCGATCCAGCACATGATGTCGGGCTTCTATCCCACGATCGACACCACCACGAAGATCGGTCGCCTCGCGCGCGCCGTCGGGATCGAGCACTGCACGGCCGAGCTGGTGCTCGGACCGGTCGATCCGCCGGGGATGCGCATCCTCGTGCAGCTCGATCCTGGTGGTACGTTCGCGCCGACATGACTCGACGCGGTCGGATCTGAATGACCTCGCTCCGTCTCGAACTGTTCGAGGCGCAAGCGGCGCGCTGGCCCGCATCGGGTCGTCACGTGCTCGCGCAGTACGATGACGACACGGTCGTCGTCTATCAGGCGTATCGGCCGTCGATCGGGCGGTTCGCCGCCGAGCACGGCTACTTCGGTGGCGAGTTCTCGCTCGGCCGCATGAGCTGGATCAAGCCGAACTTCCTGTGGATGATGTATCGCTGCGGCTGGGCCGCGAAGGAAGGGCAGGAGGTCGTGCTTGCCGTGTGGCTCGCGCGCGCAGCGTTCGACGACATCCTGGCCCTCGCGGTACCGTCGAGCTTCGACGACGATCGCTACGTGGATCGCGCCGCGTGGCAGGCCGACGTCGCTGGCTCCGACGTCCGCCTGCAGTGGGATCCTGACCACGATCCGCACGGCCGGCCGGTGACGAGGCGTGCCGTGCAGCTCGGCCTTCGCGGCGACGCACTCGCGAGCTACGCACGTGCCCAAGGGGCGCGCGAAACGGTTTCGCGCGCATGGATTCGCAAGATCGAGGACGTCACGCCGTTCGTGAAGGAACAGCACGCGCGACTGCAACGCGGTATCTCGATGCTCGAAACACCGGCCGAACGGGTCTACCCATGTTTGCCGACGTCGAAGGTCGGCGCGGACGCACGCTCGTGATCAGCGCTTCTTGCGCGGATCGTTCGCGATCAACACGTCGAGCGTGTCGCACTTGGTGATGTTCGCTTTCGCCATCAGTCCGCGGATGCGATCGAGGAATTCATCGAGCGTCGTCGTCCGATGATCGGCGAACAGGCCGACCTTGTGCATCGTCTTCATGGTCTCGGCGATGTGCGGACCGACCTCGATCCAGGTCTTGCCGCCCGTCACCTTGGCAGCGCTGCAGATCACGTCGACATCCGCGCGTAGCATGGCGAGGTCCGCGGCTGGATCGGCTGGCTGGCCTTCCCACGGATCGGCCGAGCCTGACTCGGAGGCCTTCCCGGACGGCGGCGTGGTGACCACCGTTGCAGGTGAACGCGTCTCTTCCGACGGCTTCGTCGACGAGCACGCAGCGAGCAGCGCGACAACGTTCACGAGCCACATTCGCATCGGCAGACTGTACCGCTGCGTTTGACATGACTGCTAGGCGGTAGCGACACACTGCTGCGAACGCGCACAGGTGAGACCATAGTCTGGCTCCCACTTGACGCTCGTCGTGATCCCGTGCGGAGGTACGGTTACCTGGATGCGCGAACCCATCGTGATCGTGGAAGAAGGCGACGGGCCGATCGTCGCCACGGCGATCCACGACGGACATGCACTGCGAGCCGAGGTGGCCGCGCAGATGGCACTCGACGATGCGACGCGCCTACGCGAGGAGGATCCGTTCACCGAGCGGATCGCGGCAGTCGTCCCGACGCGACTGATCGCCACGCGCTCGCGCTTCGAAGTCGATCTCAACCGGCCGCGCGACACCGCGGTCTACATGTCGAAAGCCGATTGCTGGGGACTCGAGGCGTGGTGCAAGCCACTGCCGCCCGAGCTCCGCACGCGATCGCTCGCCGAGTACGACGCGTTCTACGCGGAGCTCGAGCGCGTGCTTCGCGAGCGCGTGCGCGTGTACGGCCGCTTCGTCGTGCTCGACGTGCACTCGTACAACCACTGCCGCGACGGCGCGGGTTGCGCGGCCGATCCGGAAGCGAACCCCGAGGTCAACGTCGGCACGGGCACGGTCGATCGCGCTCGCTGGGGTGCGCTCGTCGATCGCTTCTGCGGCGACCTCGCGGGGTGTGGGCTCGACGTCCGCGAGAACGTGAAGTTCAAGGGCGGCCACATGTCGCGCTGGATCCACGAGACGTTTCCCGAGACCGGTTGCGCGCTCGCACTCGAGTTCAAGAAGACCTTCATGGACGAGTGGACCGGAATCGCAGACGACGCGCACCTCGCGCGACTCGCCCGCGCGGTCGCCTCCACCCTGCCGGGGCTCACCGAGTCGCTGCGATGATGGAGTCCGCCGAGCTGCTGTCCGTCGCGCGCGAGCGGCTCGCGGCGGGCAAGCCCGTTCGCCGATCGCTGCCAAATGGCGGCCGGCTTCACATCGATCGCGCCTTGCCGTTCCTCTGCGTGTACGCCGGCGACGATCGGCCGACGGCGGATCTCGCGCGGACGCAGGCGTCGTATCTGATCGGCCAGGATGTCGAGCTGACTTCCGGGATCATCGAGATGCTCGCCGATGCGTGTGGTTCGTGCCTCGTTGTCGAGCTGCTCACGGGCACCGGCGGAAGCTTTCGCCTTCACACCGCGGCCACAGATCGACTGGCGACAACCATCGATGCGCTGTCGACCGCGCTGGGTGACATGAAGCTCCCCGTCGAGATCTCCGTCGAGGTCGTCGGCGACGCCTCCACGTCGCTCGTCAAGGCCGGTGTCCTGTGGCTCGGGCTCGAGGTGCCGGCCTTCTCGCGATATCCGCTGGTCGCTCGCACGCTGTCGCGCGAGCTGACGAACGCTCTGCTACGCGGGTTCTTCGAGTTCGCGCGCGTGCAGACGCCGACCACCCCCAATCACTTCCTCGCGCTCGGCCGGCGCCGGATGGTTCGCGCCGTGCGCGCCTCGGATCGCGAGCTCGCCGAGATCAGCGATTCGTTCGACTTTCTCCTCGCGGTGACCCCGGTCAACGGCGAAGGCGCGTGGAAGGAGTTCCGCGCGAACCGCACGCACACGCCCAGGCTCCACTACCGCATGCTCGAGCTCGATCCGGCGATTGGCAAACGGCGGCTCTACAACCTGCCCCTCGATCGGCTCGAGGATCCGGTGCTCGCCGAGCTCATGCAGGACAAGCGTCGCGAGCTCGATCGCCAGCTCACGCTCCTCGAGGATCGCGACACGCCGCGGTTTCGCTACGGCAGCATCCAGCTCTACGGCGGCGTCGAGGACGAGCTGCTCGAGGACGCGCTCGCGATCCTCTCCCGCGTCCCGTCGTCGACGCAGCGCTCGACCGCACGGTGCGATGCCACGACATTCGCGGAGCGCGCGCGCGACGAGCTCGCGATCTATCGCCGCAGCTATCCGACGCTCGCGACGACGATCACGATCCGCGACGACATCACGTCGCTCCTGGTGTCGCGCGGAGACATGCTGATCCCGGAGACGCTCGACGTGCCGGCGCATCGGGTCGACGCGCTGTTGCAACACGAGCTCGGCACCCACGTCGTGACGTACGCGAACGGTCACGCACAGCCGCTTCACGTGATGGCCGCCGGGCTCGCGGGCTACGAGGCGCTGCAGGAAGGGCTCGCCACCTTCGTCGAGTACCTCGTCGGTGGGCTCGATGGCGATCGCCTGCGCATGATCGCGGCGCGCGTGGTCGCGGTGCGCCGGCTCCTCGAGGACGTGTCATTCCCCCAGGTCGTTGCCGAGCTCGTCGACGAGCACCGCATCGCGCTACGCACGGCGTTCACGATCGCGCTGCGCGTGTTTCGCGGTGGTGGCCTGACCAAGGACGCGATCTATCTGCGCGGCCTCGTCCAGCTACTGGCGCATCTGCGCGCGGGGCACGCGATCGAGTCACTGCTCGTCGGCAAGCTCGCGCTCGAGCAGGTCGGGCTCGTCGAGGAGCTGCTCCGCCGCGGGATCCTGGTGCCCCCCGTGTTGACTCCGCGCTGGCTCGCGGATCCCGCCGCTCGCGCGCGACTCGCGCATGCGGCAACGCTGCGCGTGATCGATCTCTATCAACCAGGACGTGTCGCATGAGGATCGGGTTCGTTTGTAATGACATCGCAACAGAGGAGGCCGGCTACACGACGACGCGGCTCGGCCTCTCGGCACTCGAGATGGGTCACGAGCCCTGGTTGATGAGCGTGGCTGACTTCAGCAACGATCCGGACGACGCGGTGCACGCGTGGGCAAGACAGGCTCCGCCGAAGGCCTATCGCACGACGACGACCTATCTCGCCGCACTGCAAGGCGACGAGGCGAAGCTCGAACGGATCAAGGTCGACGATCTCGACGTGCTCTGCCTGCGCAACGACCCGGCCGCCGATCTCGGTGTGCGGCCGTGGGCGCAGAGCGCGGGGTACGTCTTCGGCCAGCGCGCGGCGGAGCGCGGCGTCATCGTCGTCAACGATCCTCACGCGCTTGCGGTCGCGATCAACAAGCTCTACTTCCAGAACTTCCCGGAAGCGGTTCGCCCGCGCTCGTTGATCTCGCGCAACGCCGATGATCTGAAGAAGTTCGTCGCCGATGAAGGTGGCCGCGCCTGCCTCAAGCCGCTGCAGGGCTCGGGCGGCACCAACGTGTTCGTCGTGACGCCGAAGGCCAAGGGCAACCTCAACCAGATCGTCGATGCCGTCACCCGCGATGGCTACGCGATTGCCCAGGAGTTCTTACCGGACGCCAAGGATGGCGACACGCGCCTGTTCCTGATGAACGGTGATCCGCTGATCGTCGACGGTCACTATTGCGCGTTTCGCCGGATCAGTGCGAAGGGCGACGTCCGGTCGAATCTTCACGCCGGTGGCAAGCTGGCGAAGGCGGTGATCACCGACGAGATGCTGCAGCTCGCCGAGATCGTGCGCCCGCGCCTGATCCGCGACGGCATGTTCCTCGTCGGCCTCGACATCGTCGGATCGAAGCTGATGGAGCTCAACGTGTTCTCTCCCGGCGGCCTCGGCAGCGCCGCGAAGTTCGAGAAGGTCGACTTCTCGCACGCGGTGATCGCCGCGCTCGAGCGCAAGGCTGCCGCGCGTAAGCAAAACGACGGCGCGCTGACGAACCGCCAGCTGTCGATCCTCTAGCACTACTGCGTCGGCGAAAAGCTCGATCGATTCGATCACATAGGAGATAGACGCGTTTGGGGATCGAGCAGATCCCACCTGCCGTGATCCAACTGGGTATGCCAGCAATCACGGACGCTACC
>JACCYD010000631.1 GCA_013696695.1 Deltaproteobacteria bacterium
CGTTTTTGGCGTCCGAACATCGGACGCGGTTTGTGATTTGGCGTTTCCGGCCAGATGCTGAACGATTTCACCGTCGTGGATAGGTGGATCCTGTCCCCGTTGTGCAAGCCCTCGTGATCACGAGGGCGACGCACGGGCACGTCTCAGCGGCTCTTGCCGTCGAACTGCGTGACGTCGAGCGTGGTGACGTCGACGTCATCGAGGCAGCGCGCGTTGATCGCGACCATCGGGCCCTTCGGGCCGACGCCGTGCGCGAACGACTTGATGCCGCACGTCTTGCAGAACGTGTGGTGGATGACGTGCTTGTTGAACTGGTAGTCGATCAGGTGCTCGTCGCCCTGATCGAGGTTGAACTGTTCGGGCGACACGAACGAGAGCAGCGTCCCGGCTCGCACGCACATCGAGCAGTTGCACGCGATCACGGGGTTCGCGAGATCGATCGTCACGGTGTAGCGAACGGCGCCGCAGTGGCAGCCGCCTTTGCGTGTCTCTTCCGCCATCAGATCTTCTTGTTCCGCCGCTGCTGGAACGAATACGGCCGATGCGACGGCCCCTTCTTGTCGTCATCGTCGTTGCCGTCGACCGGCGTGCCCGCGAGCGGCTCCTCGGCGCCGGGCCGGAACTTGATCGCCGCCATCGGGCTATCGCCGACCAGCACGCGATCGCCGGAGCCGAGTAGCAAGTCCATGCCCTCGAGCTTGTCGATGTCATCGAGGATGTCGTCGACCGACGCGTAGCGCTCGCTACGCGAATCGCGCGTCATCCGATCGAAGATGTCGTCGATGCCCTTCGGCAGGCTCGGGTTGAGCTGCGATGGCATCGGCGAGCGGCGCCCCGGCAACTTCCGCGTCAGCAGCTCGTAGAAGATGATGCCGAGCGCGTAGATGTCGCCCTGCGGGCCCGTCATCATCGGATCCGAGTACAGCTCCGGCGCCATGTACGCGACGTTGCCCATGCCGACGTAGATCTGGCGGATCACGGCGTGGTCGCGCTCGACGATTCGCGAGAACCCGAAGTCGCTCACCTTGACGTTGCCGTAGGCATCGATCAGCAACTGCTCCGGCTTGAGGCCGCGGTGATACACGCGTTGCGCGTGCGCGGCGCGCAGCGCGTGCAGCGTCTGCAGCAGATACTTGAAGACCAGGTCGACCGGGATTTCCTCGGCGTCGTTGATCAACCGGCGCGCCGAGCCGTTCGGCGCCAGCTCGGTGACGAGGTTCGGATACTCGGAGTAGAGGTTGACGTCGTGGATCGGCAGGATGTTGGGGTGCGCGAGATTTCCCCACGCGCGCACGACATCGGTGAACCGCCGCACGATCTCGTTGCGCTGATCCTCGCTGAAGAAACCGAACAGATCGCGGATCTCCTTGAGCGCCACCTCGCGATTGAGCGCGACCTGGCGCGCTCGATACACGGTGCCCATCCCACCGGAGCCGATCGACGCCAGCTTCTCGTAGCGGGTCTCCATCTCGCCGGCGCTGACCTGGATCTCGCCGCCGGCCATGGCTTGCGGGCGACCGCCCGAGTTGGTCATCGCGGGCATCTTCACGACAGGCTCCTTCCGCGGTAACGGGCCCGATCCGGAGACATCTCGCTGCGGCATCGCGGCCGACGTGGAGAGCGCGCCAGATTGCGTGCCCATCGGGACCGCCGCGCCTGGCACCTGCATGGCCCGGCTCTGGCGGAGCTTCTTGAAGTGACTGACCGCGCGCTCGGTGAACTCCGCGAGGTTGCCCCCGTTCACGACCGTCTCGCCTTCGGGCGTGACCTCGAGGCTCTCGTTGCCACGATCGTGGCGGAGGTATCCCGACTTCTCGAGGAAGCCGATGTACTCCTGAAACGGGATCGAGACCGCACCTTCGCAAACGCGGCGGATATCGTCGTAACGGTTCTGACGGCCGTAACGCGCTTCCGCCATGACGTTGGCGAGGATGAACCGAGCCTCTTCACAGAGGACTTCCTTCGTGACCTTGGCTCGGCCTTCCATCGTGCCGAATTGTAGGCCCCGCCCGACGCGAGAATCAATTACGTGGGCCGCTCAGGTGGACCTTCGGAGACGAGACGATCGACGAGCGGCCGATCCGCCGGCAGGATGTCCCACGGGCCCGGGAGGTCGCTGGTTGCCACCCAGGCGAGGTCGGCCACCTCGACGGCGCGCGGAACGCCCTCCTGCCCGTCCTGCCCGTCTT
>JACCYD010000634.1 GCA_013696695.1 Deltaproteobacteria bacterium
GCCGCGAACACCGCGGTCGCGACGCCGAGATCTCCGTAGCACCACGACACCCGCCGGCCGCCTGTTCCGCTGCTCGGATGCCACGCAGGAAATCGTGCCGTCGCGCGGCGCGGTTCGGCGGCGAGTAGATACGTGGTCGCTTGCACGAGCAGTGGCCGCGCACGCGCCACCTCGACGCCGTGGCGAACGTAGCGCGCGAGGAGCCCGATCACGCCCGGGATGCCGTGCGCGAGGCCGAGGTTCCAGTACCCCTCCGGCGCGACGGCGCGCTGCCATTCGACCAGCTGTTCTGGACGGGTGAACCAGGCAACTCCGTCGCCGCGGGGCTGCGCCGTGCGCTCGAGATGATCGAGCACCCGGGCGGCGAGCGCGTGGCCCGCCTCGCCGCGTTCCATCGCGTAGATGCCGATGCCGACCAGCCCGCTGATCAGATCGTATTCGCCTTCCCAGCCGGCGAGCCGCTGGAGGACCGCGGTGTCGACGGCGCCGCACACGCGCTCCCCGATCTCGCCGGCGGCGAGGTGCTCGATCGACCAGCCAACACCACATGCACCGGAGTAGAGCGCTGGAACCGAGCCGCTGCTCACGAAGGCGGTGACCGCAGCTGCGAGCGAGTTGCCGATCACGTCGTCGGTGTCGTCGACGGTTTCGTCCTGCGCGAGATAGGCGCGAAACAGCGCGCGGTCGAGATTGAGAGGAACGACCGAGGCGCCGGAGGGTTCCGGAATCGCCGCCGCGATCTCGCGGAGCACCTCGATCACCTTCGTGCGCTGGGAATCCGCCACGAGTGGCTGCCAGTCGGCCATGGCTCCTCGTAACACGGCGTCGTGTTATGGATGCGCTCTATGGAGCCGGGTGGTGTCGCGGTGATCGCGACCGGGAAAGACGCGGATCGCATCCGCTCCCTCGGACTCGACTCGGTGCACGTGGCGGCGAGCATCCCCGAGGCACCCGACGAGCTTCCGCTCGTGGTGATCGGCGATCCGGCGAACCCGGCGCTGTCCGCGGATCGCCGCGTCGTGTGGGTCGCACGGCCGAGCTTGCCCGAGGAGCTGTTGCGGCCGCTGCTCGAGAGCATCGCGTCGGGCATCACCGCATCGCTCGACAAGATCCCCGCGGAGACGCCGGCGCATGCGCGGCGAGCGCAGCGCGCGTTCGCGGCCTCGCGTCGCCTCGCCGCGGCCACCGATCTGCGCACCACCGAGGCGATCGCGATGGAGACCGTGCAGGAGCTGGTCGGTGCCGACCGCGCCTACTGCCTGTTCTTTCACGCCGGCGACGGCGACATCTGGTCGGAGGCGCAACAACAGGGCCCCGGTGACGAGCGCCGCGCGATCAGCGGGCTCGCTGGCTGGGCCGCGTACACCGGTCTGGCAGCCCACGCGCCGGTCGCCGGCGACGATCCGCGGTGGTTCGCGACGGTCGACGATCCGGACGGTGACGCCGGGTGCGCGGTGGTCGCGCAGCCCGTGGTCGGCACCGATCGCCACGTCCATGCGGTGTTCGTCGCGGTGCGTGCGCGCGGCAGCGTGTTCGGCGAGAGCGAGCTCGAGCAACTCGCACGCTTCGCCGCGCTTTCAGCGCCGCTGCTCGATCAACTGTCGTCGCACGTCGAGACGCAGCAGGTGCTCGATGCCGACAACGCCGGGCAACTGTTCCGCGCCGAGGCGATCGCCGCCGCGGAGCCGCAGCGCTGGGGCGATGTCGTGCGCGTGTCGCCGACCTGGTTGCCGATCGCGTACTGGGTGCTGCTGCTGCTGCTGCTCGGTAGCGCCGCGTTCATGACGTTCGGCACCATCGCGACGTATTCGACCGGGATGGCGGTGATCCGCTCGACGGCACGCACGTCGGTGACGCTGCACACCGCGGGCAACGTCAACGCGGTGCTGGTGCAGCCCGGCGATCGGATCGAAGCCGGAGCGGTGATCGCGAAGCTCGACGACGCCGATCAGCGCGCGGGCGTCGATCGCCTGAACAAGGAATTCGAGTCTCAGCTCCGCAATCACATGCTCGATCCGAACGATGTCGCGGCGGATTCCTCGCTGCGCTCGCTGCGGCTCCAGCTCGAGCAAGCGCGGTCTGCCCTCGACGAGCGGCTGATCCGCGCGCGCACCGCCGGCACGCTGTCCGATCTGCGCGTCCAGCCGGGTCAGCATGTCGAGCCCGGGCAGGTCGCGGCCTCGATCATCGAGAGCGTCGACGGTACGCACCTCGAGGTGATCGCGCTGCTGCCCGGCGAGGATCGCCCGCAGCTGTCGGCCGGCATGCAGCTCCGGCTCGAGCTCACCGGCTATCGCTACGCGTATCAGGTGCTGACGATCGAGAGCGTGTCGTCGGAGGTGATCGCGGCGAGCGAGGCGCGGCGCATCCTCGGCCCCGATGTCACCGACATCGCCGTCGGCGGCTCGGTCGTCGTCGTGCGCGGCAAGCTGCAGCGCGACGAGTTCGAGAGCGACGATCAGATCTATCGCTACCACGACGGCATGATCGGCAAGGCGGAGGTGCGGCTGCGCTCGGAGCGCATCGTGTTCGCCGTGATCCCCGGCCTGCGGAGGCTCGAATAGTGACGAGCAGAGTAAGATGAGCGACGCGATCGATCCCACGCTCGCGCGCGCGCTGCAACGCCTCGGTCCGCGCGGCAAGTACATCCCGTTCGTCCAGCAACTCGAGGCTGCGGACTGCGGCTCGGCATGTCTCGCGATGGTGCTCGCGAGCTACGGCAAGAGCGTGCCGCTCGACGAGGTGCGCGGTGTCGTCGGCTCGAATCGCGGCACCGACGCTGCAGAGATCGTGCGCGGCGCAGCGCGCTTCGGGCTGCGCGGCCGCGGCATCCAGCTCGAGATCCAGGATCTCCACCATCTCCCCTCGGGTGCGATCCTCCACTGGGCGTTCAATCACTTCGTGGTGCTCGAGCGCGTGCGGCGCACCGGCGTCGACATCGTCGATCCGGCCGCAGGTCGCCGCCGCATCCCGATGGACAAGTTCCGCCGGCAGTTCACCGGCATCGCGCTGGTGTTCGAGACCGAGGACACGTTCGTGCCGACGCCGCCGGGGGCGAGCAAGACGTGGCGCTACCTGCGGCAGCTCGGCGCCCAGCGCTCGTTGATCGCTCGCGTCGTGATCACCTCGATCGCGCTCCGCATCCTCGCGCTCGCGCTGCCGGTGTTGACGGTGATGGTGGTCGATCGCGTCGTGCCACGCAGCGACTACTCGTTGTTACTCGTGATCGGCACCGGCCTCGGCGCCGTGCTCGCGTTCCAGACGCTCGCGACGCTGATCCGAGCGCACCTGTTGATCGAGCTCCGCACGCGGCTCGACACCAAGATGACGCTCGGCTTTCTGTCGCACTTGATGTCGCTGCCATACGCGTACTTCTCGCGGCGGTCCGCTGGAGACCTCCAGATGCGCGTGCAGTCGAACACGCAGATCCGCGAGCTACTGACCTCGTCGTTACTATCGACGCTGCTCGATGGTGGGCTCGCCGTCGCCTATCTGATCCTGATGTTCATCCTGTCGCCCACGCTGGCGGCGGTCACGCTGCTGACCGGTGGGCTCCAGATCGTGGTGTTGTGGTTCACGCGCCGTCGCTACGCGCAGCTCACCGCGCAGGATCTCGAGAGCCAGGCCCGCGCGCAGTCCTATCTGATCCAGATGCTCGTCGGTGTCGAGACGCTCAAGGTCGCCGGCGCTGAGGATCGCGCGCTCGATCAGTGGGCGAACCTCTACGTCGACGAGCTCAACGTGTCGCTGCAGCGCAGCCGGTTGACCGCGCTCGCTGACGCGATCAACGGCTTGCTCCAGGCCGCCGCGCCGCTCGTGCTGCTCGGCGCCGGCGCGTTGCTCGTGATCGACGGCAAGCTCAGCCTCGGTGCGATGCTCGCCACCACGGCGGTCGCCGCTGGCTTCTTGACCCCGCTGTCGAGCCTGGTGACGAGCTGGCTGCAGCTGCAGATGCTCGGTAGCTATGTCGATCGCATCGACGACGTGCTGTCGGCCGAGCCCGAGCAGCGGCGCGGTCAGACCATCACGCCACCGCGGCTGTCGGGTGCGATCGAGGTCGATCGCGTGTCGTTTCGCTACGGCCAGACCGAGCCGCTCGTCGTGCGCGACGTGTCGCTCAAGATCGCGCCCGGCACCACGGTCGCGATCGTCGGCCGCTCCGGCTCGGGCAAGAGCACGCTGGCCGCGCTGCTGCTCGGGCTCCACAAGCCGAGCGAAGGCAAGATCAACTACGACGGCTACGATCTCTCCGAGCTCGACCACAAGCTGTTGCGGCAGCAGCTCGGCATGGTGCCGCAGCACCCGTTCATCTTCGCCGGCCCGATCCGGCAGAACATCGCGCTCGTCGATCCCGACATCTCGTTCGATCGCGTGGTCTCGGCCGCGCGCCGCGCCTGCGTCGACAACGACATCCGCGCGTTGCCGATGGGCTACCAGACGATCGTCGCCGACGGTGGCTCGACGTTGTCGGGCGGCCAGCGCCAGCGCATCGCACTCGCGCGCGCGTTGCTCCACGAGCCCGCGATCCTGATGCTCGACGAGGCGACCAGCTCGCTCGACGCGACGACCGAGCGTGCGGTGATGGAGAACCTCACCGATCTGCGATCGACCCGGATCGTGATCGCGCACCGGCTGTCCACGATCGTCAAGGCGGACCGCATCGTCGTCATGGAAGACGGCCGCGTGATCGAGGTCGGCAGGCACGACGAGCTGCTCGCGCAAGGCGGTGCCTACGCGGCGCTGGTCGCGGATCAGACGTTCACCGGCGGACAGGCAGTGGCATGAGGCCGCTGCTGTTCGCGGTCGTCGTCATCGCGTGCGGCGATCGCGACGTGCGCCCGCCGGTCGTGCGCGACGCCGGACTGGTGATCGACAAGAAGCCCGTCGTCGATGCGCCGGCACCTGGCTTCATCGGCGTGATCGCTGCAGCCGAGTCGGTCGATATCGCGCCACGCTTCCAGGGCGTGATCGCGGCGATTCGCGTGCGCCCCGGCGACAAGGTGACCGTAGGACAGATCATCGCCGAGATGGATCAGAAGTCGATGCTCGAGGAGCTGCGCGCCGCGGAGGCCGCGCTCGGTGCCGCCGCCGCCGCCAAGCGCCAGGCCGAGGTCGATGTCGAGGATGCCAAGCGCAAGGCGTTGCTCGAATCCGAGGCCGCCGCGAAGGGCATCAGCTCGCAGTCGGTCGCCGACGAGGCCAAGCTCGCCGTGAAGCGCACCGAGGCTGCCGCGCAGCGTGCCGGCTCGCTGGTCGCCGCCGAGACGTCGCATGTCCAGACCGCGCGCGACCACCTGACCGATAACGTGCTCAAGGCGAAGTTCGACGGCACGGTCGCGATGCGCTTTCGCGATCCGGGTTCGACGGTCGCGCCGGGCACCGCGATCGTCCGGATCGTCGGCCGCGGCGGTCCGCGGCTTCGGTTCGCGGTGCCGCCGGAGCGTGCACGCGCACTGACGCTCGGCACCAAGGTCACCGCGAGTGTCGAGACGATCCCCACTCCGATCACCGCGATCGTGCAGCAGGTCTCGCCCGCACTCGATCCGGCATCGGGGATGATCATGATCGAAGCCGAGATCGAGACGCCGGGCGCGGATCTGCGTCCCGGTCTGGCAGCGACGGTTCGACCCAGCTAGCACTACTGCGTTGACGCTTCGGGATCACCTTTCGCCGACTTCGGCGCGATGGCACGGGAAGGCGTTGCGGATTCGGCTCTGAAAGAGGCGACCGTTTGAGGGGGCGTCGACAAGGGCGTCGT
>JACCYD010000647.1 GCA_013696695.1 Deltaproteobacteria bacterium
TGATCGCGTTCCTGATGGGGTTCTGGGTGACGCGCCCGATCAAGCAGATGGTCAAGCAGTCGCGCGACCTGCTCGCCGGCGACACCGATCTGACCCAGCGCATCGTGGTGTCGTCGCGCGACGAGACGGCGGATCTCGCCGAGAACATCAACCAGGTGTTCTCGCGCGTGCACATGCTGGCCACCGGTGTGCAATCTGCCGCGTTCCAGGTCGGCGCTTCGAGCGCAGAGATCAGCGCGGCGTCGCGGCAGATGCTGACGGGGCTCAGAGATCAGACGCTCAAAGTCGAGAGCTCCACCACCGCCGTGACCGAGCTGTCGGCGTCGATCCAGCAGGTCGCCGGCAACGCGCAGCAGGCCACCGAGGTCGCCGAACAGTCGAGCACCGCCGTGAACGCAGCGGTGCGGCGCATGGATCAGATCCGCACGGCGGTCGACGACGCCGCCGCGAAGATGCGCGAGCTCGGCGAGAGCTCGAAGCGGATCGGCAACATCGTCGAGGTGATCCGGCAGATCAGCGAGCAGACGTCGATGCTCGCGCTCAACGCGTCGATCGAAGCCGCACACGCCGGCGAGCAAGGTCGCGGCTTCGCGGTGGTCGCCGACGAGGTCAGCTCGCTCGCTCGTCGCGTCGGTCAATCGGCGAAGGACATCGAAGCGTTGATCCAGACCGTCAAGGAGCAAACGCAGGCCGCGATCGCATCGATGGAGGTCGGCACGCGCGAGGTCGTCGGCGGCTCCGAGCTGGTGACGTCGACACTGACCGGCCTCGGCATGCTGATCTCGGTGGTCAAGGAGACCGCCACGGCAGTCCACGAGCAGGCCGTGGTCTCCGACGAGATCGCCCGCAACATGGATGCAGTGCGCAGCCTCGCCGGCGAGGCCTTGCACGGCTCCGAGGAATCGGTCGTCCAGGCAGAGCGTCTCCACGAGCTCGCGTTCGAGCTCGAGGAATCGATCGGCGGATTCAACCTCGACGGTTCGAAGATCACCCCTTCGCGCCCCCACCCCGCCACGCCGCAGGTCACCACTGGTGAAGCGTCGGGTCGCCGCGCGTTGCCGGGCAAGCAACCGAACGGTCGACAGGACGCCAAGTCCGAGGTCTAGCTCGTGCCCGCGGGGATGGACATCGCGCCGGAGATCATCGCCGGCATCTCGCGTCGACTCGCACAACACGCGGGCCTCGAGCTGCCCGCGTGGGTGGTCGAGGCGCGCGCCGCCGCGCGGATCGCGGCGCTCGACATCGCACCGGTCGCGTACGTCGAGCTGATCGGGACGATGCGCGGTGCGGCGGAGCTCGACGAGCTGATCGAAGCCGTGCGGGTCGGCGAGAGCCGGTTGTTTCGTCATCGCTCCCAGATCCAGGCGCTGATCGATTTCGTGGTACCGGCGTTGCGCGCGAAGGGGCGGCGCGCGGTGCGCGTGTGGTCGGCCGGTTGCGCGGCGGGAGAAGAGCCGTACACGCTCGCCGCAGTGCTCGCCCACGCCCTGCCCGGCGTCGCGATCACGATCGTCGGCACCGATGTCAGCGCGGATGCGCTCGACGCGGCCAAGCGCGCGCGCTACCCGGCGAACGCGTGGAACGACATCCCGGATGACTGGCGCGGTGCGTTCCGCCGCGACGCAGACGGCGTCGGTGTGGCGCCCGAGATCGCGGCACTCGTGCGGTTCGAGCGCGCCAACCTCGCCGCACAGCTCGAGCCCCGCGCGGTGACCGGCTGCGACGTCGTGTGGTGCCGCAACGTGCTCATCTACTTCACGCCCGTGGCGCGCAAGCTGGTGATCGATCGGCTGGTCGCGGCGCTGTCGCCCGGTGGCTTCTTGTTCGTCGGCTACAGCGAATCGCTGCGCGACATCGCCGAGCTCGAGGCCAAGCGCGCTGGCGAGGCCGTGTATTACGTGCGCCGCGATCCTGACAAAGTTAGCGACCCGCGCATGACGCCACCCGCAGGCTTGCCGAGGATGCCCACTGGCGAGCACGCACCCGTTCGCCGCCAGACACCTGCAGCAGGCATCGCGATCCCGCGCACGATGACGCCCGGCATGCTCGTCGTCCATGGCGTCAGCCGCACGCCGTCCGCCGGCATCCCGGTCGACGCATCGCAGCCGCCACGGCTGACGACGCAGGACGAGCTCGTGCTGCGCGGCACGCCCACCGCGCGTGAAGTGACGGCCGCGCTGATGACCCGGCTGGCCACGCCGGGGCTCGCGCGGCTCACCGTCGACCTCGACGTTGCCGAGCTGCTCGACGACGACCTCGCGCCGGTCCTGCGTCGCGCACGCGCCGCCGCCCGCGCGGCAAGCGTCGACCTCGTGATCCGCGCCACCCGCACCGGAGCGCGCCGCTGGCTGACGCGACACGAGCTCGACGAACCGGGGAGCGAGCCGTGACCGCGAGCCTGTGGGATCAATTCGTCGCCGGCAGCGGTCGCGATGCCGCGACGCTCTCCGAGAGCGTCGGCGATCGCGGCGTGCTCGGTGGGCTTGGCTACATCGCGTTCCGCATCGCGCTGTCGTCGCTCGGCATCGGCGCCGAGCCGATCGGCAAGCTCGCGATCGCGGTCGAG
>JACCYD010000675.1 GCA_013696695.1 Deltaproteobacteria bacterium
TCTCGCAGGCGCTCGACAAGCTCACGCAGGGTAGAGCCGGGGAACCGCGACTCCTGTCGCGTGAAAGATTAGCGATCGTCACCGACGGTGTCGTCACCGCCGGCAGCAGCGGCGCGGAGCTCGCCGCGAAGGTCAAGGCGCTGTCGGCAGCGCGCGTCGACGTCGTGATGGTCGGCGGCATTCGCGATCAAGCGCTCGCGACCACCCTCGCGACCGCGAAGCCACGCACCGGAGCGGTGCTCGATCTCGATCAGCGGCTCGCCGAAGTCGCGAACGGCCTCGGCGAGAGCGTGCTGTCGCAGCTCTCCGTCGAGGTCGCCGGCGCATCGTGGGTGTGGCCCAAGGTGATCGCCTCGGCGCGCCCGAACCAGCGCCAGATGATCTACGCGCGCTTCGACAAGCCGATCGAGGGCACGCTCGACGTGCGCGTCGGCGATCGGCGGACCTCGATCAAGCCGGTCGAGGGCACCAGCACGCTGATCGATCGTGCCGCCGTGGCTGCCGAGATCGTGGATCTCGAGGCGAAGCTCGGCGACGCGAAGGGCGACGAGGCGAAGGCGATGCGCGCGGCGATCGTCAAGAAGGCCGTCGCGGCACGCGTGATCTCGACGCAGACGTCGATGCTGGTGCTCGAGTCGGATAGCGACTACGGCCGGTTCGGCATCGATCGCACGTCGCTCGCCGACATCCTGGTCGTCGGACCGAAAGGCCTCGAGCTTCGCAATCGCTCGTTCGTCGCGATCAAGCGCCCGCCGCCACCGCCGCGTCGTCCGCAGGTCGGCGATCAGACGTTCGCGCTCAAGGACACCACTGATCCCGAAGCAGCGCTGCGGCCGCGCGATGGCAACGAGCGGATGCAAGGCGCCTCGATGGGCGCCGCCAGCTCGTCGCGCAGCGCGATGGCCGCTCCGAGCATCGCGTACAAGCGAGCCGACGTCTCGGAGGACAAGGAGCCTGCGAAGGCGGAAGCGCCGAAGGTCGCGGAGCAGAAGCCGCCGTCGACCCCGCCGCCGTCGAACGCGTATCGACCAACTCCCGACCCGCGCGTTCCCTACGCAATCGTTCGCCGTCCACCCACCGACGGCGTCGTCAACGATCCGGCCGAGGAGTTTCCGCCGCGCGATGCGCCTCCCCCACTCCGCGGCAAGCTCGCCGAGATCGATCGCCTGATCCGTCGCGCGAAGCTCGACGACGCGCTGGCGAAGGCGGAGGACTGGCACGCGAAGCAGCCAGGCGACGTGCTCGCGCTGATCGGCCTCGGTGAGGCACTCGAGGCCAAGAAAGATCTGGTCCGCGCCGCGCGCATCTACGGCTCGATCATCGATCTGTTCCCCGGTCGCGCGGACCTCCGTCGGTTCGCCGGCGAGCGCCTCGAGCGCGTCGGTGACAACGCGCGCTGGCTCGCCATCGACACGTATCGCCGCGCTGTCGAGGAGCGCCCGGATCACATGACCGGCCATCGCCTCCTCGCCTATGCCCTGCTCCGCAACGGCAAGCACGCGGAGGCGCTCGCCGCGATCCTCAAGGGCACCAAGCAGCGCTACCCCGAAGATCGGTTCGAGGGTGGCATGCGCGTACTCAAGGAGGACGCCGGGCTGATCGCGGCCGCGTATCTCGCCGCCGCGCCAGACAAGAAGCAGGACATCCTCGACGCGCTTCGCAAGCACGGCACGTCGCTATCCACCCGCGCGTCGACGCGCTTCATCATGTACTGGGAGACCGACGCCAACGACGTCGACTTCCACATCCAGGACGCGCGCGGCGGCCACGCCTTCTTCAGCAACACGACCCTGCCCTCGGGCGGCGAGCTCTACGCCGACATCACCACCGGCTACGGCCCCGAGTGCTTCACGATCCCCGGCCGCGCGACGGCGGGCCCGTACAAGCTCTCGATCAACTACTACTCGCAGGGACCGATGGGCTACGGCATGGGCCTGCTCGAGGTCCAGCGCTTCGACGGCAAGGGCTTCTCGTTCGAGGAGCGCCCCTACGTGATCATGAACGACGAGGCCTACGTGAATCTCGGCACGTTCCGCTAACCCACGCGCCCTGTCATCGCGCGGCTGACCGAGTCGCTCGGGCCGGCTCGACCGCGGGCTGCGACCGGTGGAACGACCTGAAGGCAGACAGCCCCCCGAAACCGTGCGACGACGATCCGTTCGCGTGTGGCCTTGCTGCGTTTCGGTCCGGCGATCCGGCTCGTCAGGAC
>JACCYD010000733.1 GCA_013696695.1 Deltaproteobacteria bacterium
GCGATGAGGTACGCAGCGAAAAGGCTTCGCGATCGGCGGTCGACTCGGCATATCGTGAGGTCATGCGCTGGCTGTTCCTCCTGCTCGCTGCCTGTGGCGGTCCCGACCCGACCGGGGTCGATCCCGACGGTCCGGCCGGTAGCGATGGACCATCGACCGACGGCCAGAACCCCGATGGGCCAGCAGCCGTGTGCTCGCTCTGCACCTCGCCTGGCGCGGTCGAAAATCTCGGCACCGCGCCGAATGGACTCGTCGAGGCGTCGGGCATCGTCGCCAGCCGCGTGCATCCCGGCGTGCTCTACGCACACAACGATTCTGGCGACACCGCGCGCGTGTTCGCCTTCACCGACACCGGTACGGCGATCGCGACGCTGACGATCACGGGCGCCACTCACGAGGATTGGGAAGACATCGCGATCGGGCCATGCCCTGCCGGCAGCTGCATCTACATCGGTGACATCGGCGACAACGGGACCAACCGCCCGGTCAAGACGATCTATCGCTTCCCCGAACCGGATCTCACCGGCGTATCCGGCACCGTGACGATCAATAACGTCGAGGAGTTTCGGTTCTCGTATCCGGTCGGTCTCGACTTCTTCCACAACGCCGAGACGCTGCTCGTGCATCCGATCACGGGCACGATCTACGTCGTCAGCAAGGAAGACGTCGGCGATCCGAGCGTCGTCTTCAAGTCGCCGGCCACGCTCGTCGAGGGCCAGACCGCCACGTTCACCAAGCTCGCGACGCTGCCGTTCCCGAGCGGCAACCAGCCCGACATCTCGGGCGGCGACATCGATCCGTGCGGCACGTCGGTGCTGCTGCGCCTCGGCAGCGCGAAGCTGTTTCTCCTCGAGCCCACGGCAGGCGGGTCGTTCGACACCGCCTTCACGCCGTCGCTGCCGCTGCACGAGCTGCCGATCGCCGCCGAAGCGAATGGCGAGGCCATCTCGTGGGACGCCACCGGTAGTGGCTACTTCACGATCAGTGAAGGCGCGAACGCGCAGCTGCACCGCATCGCCTGTCCCTGACTCGAGTCACGGGATCTCTCGGTCGACCATCGTCTCGTCGTCGTCGCCGCCGAGGATGGTGTCGAGCAGCGGGCGATAGCGCTCGACCAGGTAGCTGTGAATGCGCGGCACCAGCGCGGCCGCGAGTGGACTGCCACCGTAGCGCAGCTCGCGAAACCGATCGGCATCGATCACGGCCGCGATCGTCGGCTCGCGTGCGATGAACGAAAATGGCTGGCGGCCGCCATCGATCACGGCGAGCACACCCGGCATGTCACCCGGTCCGGCATCGACGAGCGGCGTGCCGTCGGCGGCGGTGACGTCGACGCGGCCCTGCGTCACGATCAAGAAGCGATTCGACGCCTCGCCGGCGCGCACGATCAACATCCCGGCGGGGAGCTCCCACAGCAGCGCGCGCAGCCGGTGCGACTCGGGGAGGCCGAGCCCCTCGAGGAAGCCGCTCGCCGGACCGATCACGTGGGCCTCGGTCCACGCGGCGGCGTCGGCAGGCGTGATCGCGCCCCATCGCCGTTCGAGCAGCTCGCGCCACAGCTTCATCTGCGTGCGTGCGATCTGATCGAGGAAGGCAAACGCACCGGCGCTGGTCTCGCGACGGAGCTGCTCGATCCCCGCCGGATCGAAGAACCAACCGCTGACCGCCGTACGCGCGACGAACGTCAGCGGGGACGGACCACCGTCGAGGATCGAGAGCTCGCCGATCAGCGCGCCGGCGCGCGATCGCGTGACGTGCTTGCCGTTGCGCGTGCCGATCGCCTCGCCTTCTTCGATCAGCACCATGCCCGCCGAGGGCTCGCCCTCGCGCGTGATCACCTCGCCCATCGCCACCTCGAACGGGCGGGCGGTGATGCGGATCTCCTCGAGCAAGCACGGATCGAGCGACGCGAAGATCGGCGAGTCGCGCAGCGCGTCGATGTAGCGACGGCCGAGCCGCCGCTGGGTCGGCCGCTTGCCGCTCATCATGTTCACCATGTCGACGCCGACCTCGATACCGGAGGCGAGCGCTTGCTCGTGGACGTGTGGCACGCGCAGCCAGCCGCCGGCGTACCAGGTGTTCGACGCGCCCTGCAGCTGCGAGATCCGCCGCGCCGACACGTCCTGTGGACGCGAGAGCGCCGGATGCACGAAGAACCGGTTCGCGATCACGTCGCGCAGCTGGCGATGCGGATTGATCGTGACGAACACGTCGGGCGCATCGCCCTGGTTCGCGAGCCGCTTCGGATAGATCGTCAGCGTCGGCCGGATCTCTGGTTGATCGCCCTGACCGGCGACGTAGTTGTACGCGGCGATCTGCATCGGGTCCGAGCACACGTATTCGGCATCGCGGTGCACCGCCACGCGCGCGCGTTGCCACTGGAACGCGCCCAGCAACGCGGCCTCGTCGATCGAGGGATCCTCGAGCATCGAGCGGATCGCGTGCGGGCTCGCCGCGAAGATCACGTGATCGAACCACAGCGATTCGTGGGCGCCTGCTTCGGTCTCGAGCCGGATCCGCACGCCACGCGCACGCCGTGACACCCCGACGACCCGGGTGCCGATCCGGAGCTGTCCCGCGTGCTGCTCGAACCAGATGTGAAACGCGGCCGGCCACGCGTGCATGCCGTGCTCGATCACACACCTCGCGTTCTCGCTCCTGCCCCCGACCAGCCCCTCCATCTGCCAGAACGCGACGAGCGGCCGGATGAAGTAGTCCTCCGGATCGCGATCCGGCATCGGAAATGCGCCGCCCGCGCGCGGATTGAAGTAGCTGCGCCGGAAGTCCGGGCCGTAGTCGTACTCGTCGAGATATCGCCGCGCCGACCACTCCGAGAACCGCGCCTCGGCGGTGACCTCGACGCAGGTTGCCTGGAACAGATCGATATCGGCGAAGAACTTCGCTTCATCGTGGATGCCGTCGATCACGCGCCGGCCACCTTTCGTGGTCCAGATCGGGTGGCCTTCGATCGTCGTGCAGGTCGAATCCGGCAGCACCGGAATGACCTCGAGGCCGAGGTCGGCCATGAACCGGCGGACCTCGTGGGAGGTCACGCGATTGAAGTCGGACACACCCGCGTCGACGAGGACGGTGCGTTTTCCGTGGGGTACCGGCACCGCAAAGCAGTGGCCGCCGAGCCGCGGCAGCTCCTCGAACAGCGTCACCTCCAACCCGGCGTCGATCAGCGTCTTGGCCGCCCCCATCCCCGCGGCACCACCCCCGATGATCGCGATCCTCATGCCAGCCAGGATACTCGGGTATCCTCCGCCATCGATGCGACCGCTGACGATCCTCGGGTGTGGCTACGTCGGAACGCGGCTCGCGAAGGCCGCACTCGCCGCCGATCGAACGGTTCGCGTGTGTGCTCGCTCGACCGGACGGCTGGCTCCGCTCGCGGAGCTCGGCGCGCAGGTGAAGTACCTCGACGCCGGCATCGTCAAGCAGCTCCCTCCGATCTGTAACGGCGTGACGGGGGGCACCGTCGTGTTTTCGATTCCGCCGGTCACCATGCTGCCACCGGGACAGGTGATGCGCGCTGCGCTGCAGGCCGCGTACGGTGCGGGCGCCGAGTGCTTCATCTACTTCAGCTCGAGCGGGCTCTACGGTGCGGATCCCGACGACGACGTCTGGATCGACGAGGACACGCCCATCGCGCTCGATGATCCGCCGATGAAGGACATCGGCACCAACGAGGAGACGATCGCCCAGTGCACCTTCGATCGCCTGCGCGTCGTCACCATGCGGCTGGCCCCGGTGTACGGCCCGGGGCGTGGCGTGCGCAGCCGGCTGCACAAGGGCGATTACCGGCTGCTCGACGAGGGGCAGCACGCGATCTCGCGAATCCATGTCGACGACGTCGTCAACGCGGTGTTCGCCGCGGAGGACAAGGCGTTGACCAAGTCGACGTTCCTGATCGCCGACGACGAGCCGACCACCCAGCTCGATTACGCGAAGTGGCTGTGCGATCGGCTGGGCCTGCCGCTACCGCCGTCGCGCGCGCAGCTCGAACCCGGCAGGGCGCGCGCGGCGCATCGCAACCGCAAGGTCCGCAACACGCGGATGAAGGAGCTCCTCGGCGTGACGCTGCGCTATCCGACGTTCCGCGAGGGCGAGGCGGCGATCGAAGCCGAGCTCGCCGGCGAGTAAACGCGCTGGCTGGAAGTCAGCACGCCCACGCACGATCGGAGCCGGCAACGCGCTCCGCTGTCACAGCCGAGCGCGTCGCCGTGTTGTCCGGGTTACTTGGCTGGGGTCGTGACGTTGACGTCGATGCCCTTGCTAT
>JACCYD010000756.1 GCA_013696695.1 Deltaproteobacteria bacterium
GCCATCGACGCCCGGCACGACGATCAGCGGCGCCTGACCGTGCTGTGCATCATGTTTGCCTCGCTCGTTCTCTGCGATGGCCGCGGCGGCGAACCGACGCAAATCCGAGAGCACGTCCGCTGCGAGATCCGGAGAGAACTTGCTGGTCGCGTTGGAGGCGAGGCGGTCGAGCTTGGCGTCGCCGTACCAGAGGTTGCTTTGCTGCTGCGCCGTGATCGAGCGGCGCGTCGTGAACATCAGCAGTCCCGTCTTGACGTCGAACATGCTCGCCTCGATGTAGCCGTAGACCTCCTGCTTTTGACCGGGCAGGAAGAGCGCACCGACGAGTGTCGCGTAGCCGGCGGCCCACGGGTTGAGTCGCGTCTTCCTCGCGAGCACCTCGCGATAGAGCAGGAGGTAACGCAAGCGGTACCGCGCGGCGACCTCGCGCAGCGCTTCCATGCCGAGTGCGCCCGAGGGGATGACCATGGTCTGGGTGACCAGCGAGAACGCGGCATCGCGGCGAAGCGTGTCGACGAAGTTCGAGACGCCGGCGGGCACGCGCTCGTCGGGGCTCGGGCCACGCCAGTCGCGCGCCGTGCTGATCGGCAGCACGCCGACGCGCGACGGCAGTGAGAGCTCGATCGGCGAGGCGAGGATCTTCTGGAGCGCGTCCTCGGTGAGCTGGCCGTGCGGGTTCTTGTCGAACACCGACCGATCGAGCGGCGCCGGCATTTCAGCCGCCGCCGCTTGCGGGGCCGCCATGCGCGCGGAGGTCATGCGCTTACCTGCAGCGCAGGCACCGAGAGCAAGCAGACAAACGAGAATCAACGCACGCGAGAGCTGCACGGGAGCCTCCGATAATGGAAAAACGCGTCAGGCTCTTGCAGCCCGCGCGTCGGCCATATCAACGCAGCCCAGGGGTCGCGCTTACGGTCGAGCTTCCGTGCGCTTCGATTCGCGTTAGCAGGCCCTGGAGACCAGGTAGATCACCAGGAGCAGCGGCAGCGGGATACCGAGGAGCCACGCGAGCGCGTAGCCAGCTTTGCCCTGTTCGGGCTGACGGATTGGTAGGTCGCTCATGAGCGGTAGTGGTGCAGCGTTCGTGCCGGGCGGATCCGGTATCGTCTAAGTGATGATCGCCGTGTTCGGGGCGGGGGCGATCGGCTGCTGGATCGGCGGCAAGCTCGCGGCTTCCGGCGCCGACGTCACCCTGATAGGAAGACCCCGCATGTGCGACGAGCTCGCGCACGGCGTGACGGTCACGGATCTCGACGGCGGTTCGGCGCGCAGCGTGCCCGGGCTCGCCACCACACCTGACGCGGCCGCATCCGCCTCGCTCGTCTTGGTCACGGTGAAGTCGGCGCAGACCGAAGCCGCCGGGAAGGCCCTCGCGCCGGCGCTCGCCAAGGGTGCCGTGGTGGTCAGCTTCCAGAACGGGGTCCGCAACGCGGATGTCCTGCGTACGGCGATTCCTGCGCGACGCGTGCTCGCCGCGATGGTGCCGTTCAACGTCACGCGCCGCGATGCCGGTGGGAAGGTCATCTACCACCGCGCCACGGCAGGCATCCTGCGCGTCGACGACGACCCGGCGAATGCGGAGCTGCTCGCCGCCTGCCGCGCCGCGGCGCTGCCGATCGAGCCTCGCCGCGACATGCCGGCGGTGCAGTGGGCGAAGCTGGTGATGAACCTCAACAACGCGATCAACGCGCTCTCGGGCATCCCCCTGGCCACCGAGCTCGCGCAGCGAGAGTTTCGTCGCTGCCTCGCCGCCGCGCAGCGCGAGGCGCTCGACCTGCTCGCCGCCGATCATCAGACCGTCGCGAAGCTCACGGCGATCCCACCGCGCTGGATGCCGCGCTTGCTCGAGGCGCCCGACGCGCTGTTCCTCGTGCTCGCGCGCCGCATCGTCGCGATCGATCCGCACGCCCGATCGTCAATGTGGGACGACCTCGAGGCCAAGCGACCGACCGAGATCGATTACCTGCAAGGCGAGGTGGTGGCGCTCGCCGAGCGCCTCGGCACGGACGCGCCGATCAATCGCGCTCTGGTCCGGCTGGTGCGCGCGGCGGAGGCCGGCGGTGCGCGCGACTTCACGGCGTCCGCACTACGAACCGCGCTCGGCCTGTGAGCT
>JACCYD010000760.1 GCA_013696695.1 Deltaproteobacteria bacterium
GTCGACATGATCCTGGTCGCCGCGGCCGCCACCAACTTCATCCTGTTCTTCTTCAACCTGCTCCCGATCCCACCGCTCGACGGTGGCCACATCCTCCAGGCATTCACGCCGTATCGGCACCGCGACAAGTACGAGGCCTACGCGCGCTATGGCCCGTTCGTGTTGCTCGGCGTGATGCTGATCCCTCAGGTCCGTGTGGTCTTCTCCGTGCCCGCGACTTGGTGTACGCAGCAGCTGTACGCCCTCTTCGGGTCGTTGTTCGGACTCGGAATCTAATGGACCACGCCGGTTACCAGGTCGCCCTCGACGTCTTCGAGGGCCCGCTCGATTTGCTACTGCACCTCGTGAAGAAGCACGAGCTGTCGATCCTCGAGATCCCGATCTCGTTCATCACCGAGAAGTACCTCGAGTACATCGATGCGATGGCAGCGCTCGACATCGACGTCGCCGGTGAATACCTGCTGATGGCGGCCACGCTGTGCCACATCAAGTCGCGCGAGCTCCTACCCAACGCGGAGCCGGACGAGGTCGAGGCCGTCGATGGCGACGCGGACGAGGAGGAGGGCATCGATCCGCGCACGGATCTGATTCGCCGCCTGCTCGAGTACCAGAAGTACAAGGAGGCCGCTGCCAAGCTCGGTGAGCGGCCGGTCGTCGGGCGCAACGTGTGGAGCCGCGGCACGTCCGCGGAAGATGCGGTCAGCGACGACATCGATCAGGATGCGATCGCGCCGCTCGTCACGCTCCCGGTCCACAAGTTGATCGAGGCGTTCGAGCGGGTGATGCAACTGGCGAAGGTCAAGGTCGCTCACGACGTGCTGGTCGACCGCCTCTCGGTGTCGCAGAAGATCGCCGAGCTGACCGACCGGCTCGAGGCCGAAGGCCGCTTCACCTTCACCTCGATGTTCAGCTTCCTGCACGACGGCATCGCACGATCCGCCCGGGACATCCGCCACGAGTGCGTGGTGACGTTTCTCGCGTTGCTCGAGATGGCCAAGCTACGCCTGCTGGCCCTCACCCAGCTCGAATCCGAGGAGATCATCATCGAGCGCAACGGAGACGATCTCCGGGCCCGCGTCGAGGCCGGCATCGCCCGCAGCGAGGACTACCGGTAGTAGTGTCGGACCGCCGTGGTAGGGGATCGATCTCCGTGAGTCGTAAGCGCAAGAAAGCCGGAGCCTCCCAGGTCTCCGAGGCCATCCCCGTACCGTTGGACGAGCTCGCCGAAGGGAGCGGGCCCGTCCAGGCCGTCGCTCACGTCGGTATGGAGCAGGAGCCGGAATTGGCGCCAACCAAGGCGATCCGCTCGAAGGTGCGATCGCGCAAGGCGAGCAATGCCACAGCAGACGTGATCGAAGCGGTCGCGGACGACATGGTCGCGGAGGGCGCGGACGACATGGTCGCGGAGGTCGCGGAGGCCGCGGAGGCCGAATCGGTCGCGGAGGCCGAATCGGTCGCGGAGGCCGAATCGGTCGCGGAGGCCGAATCGGTCGCGGATCTCGTGGCAGCGGCCGAGGCCGTTGCGGACGGTGAGAGCGAGGCGATCGACGCGGCCCACGAGGACGCGGAAGACGGTGACGCCACCGGTCGGACGAGGAAGAAGTCGAAGTCGAAAAAGCCGACGCGTGCGTCGCGCGATGACGTGGCGAGCTCGAAGGCCGATGCGAATCGCGGCGGCGTCGATGCCACCGCGGACGGCGACACGATGCGCGCGTCGAGCGACGACGCTTCGAACGACGAGGCATCGAACGATCGCGACACGATGCGCGCGTCGAGCGACGACGCTTCGAACGACGAGGCATCGAACGATCGCGCTACGATGCGTGCGTCGAGCGACGCTTCGAACGACGAGGTTTCGAACAACGGCGATGCGGTCGACGGCGATGCGGTCGACGGCGAGGTCGTCGACGGCGATGAGATCGATGGCGATGCGGTCGACGGCGATGCGGTCGACGGCGAGGTCGTCGACGGCGATGAGATCGATGGCGATGAGATCGATGGCGATGTGGTCGACGGCGACGCCCTGCGCCTGGTGAGCGACGACGGCAATGCGATCGACGGCGATGGGTTCGACGGCGACGCGACGCTCGCGTCGACCCACGCAGTCGACGTGGACGGCGCTCGAGGCATGGGCATCGAAGGGGATGGCGTGGAAGGCGAGCTCGTCGCCGACGGCGAATCTGGCGATCCCACCGCCACGCTGCCCACCAGCGCGGCCGCGCTCGATGCCGACCAGCTCAAGCAGCTCGTCGAGGCGCTGGTCTTTGCCTCGGACAAGCCGATCACGGTCGTGCGCCTCCGGCAGCTGACGCGCGTCGCCGACGTCAAGCGGCTCGAGGATGCGCTCGCCGAGCTCGCCACCGATTACGCGGAGCGCGGCCTCGTGCTCCAGCAGGTCTCGGGCGGCTTTCAGTTCCGCACCCGCACGCAGTGGTCGGCGTGGGTGCAACAGCTGATCGCCGGTCGCCCGGTTCGGCTCACGCGCGCCCAGCTCGAGACGCTCGCGATCATCGCGTACCGGCAGCCGATCACTCGCCCGGAGATCGACGACATCCGGGGCGTCGATTCGTCCGCCACGCTCAAGCTGCTGATCGATCGCACGCTGATCCGCATCCTCGGCAAGAAGGAGGAGGTGGGTCGTCCGATGCTCTACGGCACCACCAAGGAGTTCCTCGATTTCTTCAGCCTCGGCGATCTGCGAGAGCTGCCCACGCTGCGCGAGTACAGCGAGCTCACCGACGAATCGCGCCAGGTGATCACCGATCGCCTCGGCGATCTGCCCGAAGGCGGCGAGGGCGGTAGTGGCGACGGCGGCGGAGGAGAGAACGGAACGCCGCCCGTCGATGGTGGCGGCATGTCCGGCGGTGGCGAAGCCGGCGATGCCGGCTTCGGTGTTGCGGCGCCCGAGCCCACGGCCGCCGATCTGATCGCGCGATACGTCGCCGAGCTCGATGGCGACGACGCGATGGCAGGGGCCGCGATGCCAGATGCCGCGTCTTCCGAGACTGCCGCCGAGGTCGACCGGGCCGCGACCGAAGCCGCCGCACTCGCCGACGCGACCCTCGAGTCGTTGCCGGACGTGCACGCCGCGGTCGACTCGCTTCACCTCGAATTCGATCTCCTGGCCGACGAGCCGGTCAGCCTCGAGGCGATCGAGGTGGACGAGGTCGGTAGCTCGCTTGCGGAGCTCGACCCGTTCGCGCTCGCCGCATCCGCGGCAAACTCCGATGATCTGCCAGAGCCCGCGCCGCGCGCCTCGCCCGACTCGGAGGATTTTACCAGCGAATCGACTGATTCTGGCGGGTTGG
>JACCYD010001434.1 GCA_013696695.1 Deltaproteobacteria bacterium
AGGCCGAGCGTGGCGAAGATCGAGGCCACGTCGTCGGCGGCGGCTAGCGCGTGACTGGTCGAGAACAGCTCGTGAGCTTCGGCAATGGCTCCGAGCGACAGGTGGCACTCGGCGAGGTGCGAGGTCAGCTGCGCGCGCAGCCGAGTCGATCCGTCGAGCTCGCCGATGATCCCGAGGTCGACGGCGAGATGCTCGGCCGCCTCTCGGAAGTTGCCGACGTCCATCAGCAACCGGCCGAGGTTGCCGTGCGTGATCGCCAAGCCGAATCGATCGCGCTCGGGGTCGCGAAGGGCGAGTGAGGTCCGATACTCGCCGAGCGCATCGGCCAGCATGCCCTGCTGATGCAGCATCTGGCCGAACGTGTCGTGAACGCGAGCGAGGTAGCGGTTCTCGCGCTCCGTTCCCGCGGAGAGAGCGCGAATGCTCGCGTTCAACGCGCGAGTCGCTCGAAAGATCGCGCCATCCACTCGCCACGCAACGAGGCCGCAGACGTGCTGATGACGACCGATGTCGAAGCTGGAGAGCTTCGCCTGTGCGGCATCCAGGCGCTGGCTGAGCACGCGAACAGCAGCACCGAATCGCCGTAGATCGGTCGCTGCGAGCAGCGCGGCCTGGAGAGCGAGCCGGTCCGGATCGACCACGTCCGTCGGTACACCGAGCGCTACAAGGTCTCCCTGCATGCGCCGACAGCATAGCCTTACCCCTTGTATCGGATCATGCCGATGGTGTTCGATCCGCGGATGGTTCGAACGCGTGGCGTCGTGGTGACCGACGAGCTCCGGAATGCGGCGGTCGCACTGTTTCCACATCTCGAGCTCGAGGATGGGGTCGACATGCTCCGCGACGAGTGGCGCTCGGGTTCAGTCTCCGGCCCCAAGGCGGTGATCGACGCCGAGCTGTCACGAATCTGTCGATCGCGGAGCGATACCGAGGCGCTCGCCGGTGCGCTCACGCCGGGCATCGCGGACATCGTGATGATCTGGGCGGAGAGTGCGTGTGCGCGAACCGATCTGTCGCTGTCTCCGCTCGGAGCCACGCGACGGCAGCGCGCCCGCGGTTCCGGACCCGCGCCTCGCGAGCCCGCCTGCTGCACGGCCCGTTGTTCGATGGCCTCCACGCGTTGCCGGGAACGTGGAACGAGCTCGACGACGCGGCGAGGCGCCGGCTCCGCCTGCTGATCTGGGAAGCCGGCGCGCGGGGACTCTCGCTCTCGCTGCTCGGGCGATGGCTGTGGTCGACGCCGGGGACGATCGAGGCACTCATCGCAGAGCCTGCGCGCGGACATCTCGGCGAGCGTGTGGTTGCTGCACGCGCGATCGCCGTGTTCGCCGAGGGCTTCGTCGAGGATGTCTCGCCCGCACGCGCACGCATGGTGATCGATGCCACGCGCGCACTGGTCGACCACCCCGAGCCCGCGGTGTGGACTGCCGCCGCTCGCGGTCTCGGACGGCTGACCGGTGGATCAGCATCGGCGCGGATGCTCGTGTTTCGAGCGGCGACCGCGGATCGCCTCCACACGCGCCGGCGCAATCTGGTGTCGATCGCGTCGATGCCGCTCTCGGTCGGTGCGGAGAGCTGGATCGAAGACCAGATCGCGGAGGTACTGGACGACAAGGCGCTGCAGGACGATCCGTGGAAGGCCGCGGCGCTCGCGATCGCGACGCCGCACCTCGCGCGCGAGCGGCCCGAGTTGTGGGAGCGGCTGTGCTCGGTCGTGCTGGAGGCCGACTCGCTCGAGCTCGCGTGGTCGCTCTCGCAGGGACTCGCGATCCTGTCGCGGCATTGCGCGGGTGGAGGCTGGGCCGCCGGCGAGGAGCGGATCGCGCGAGCTCTCCACGCCCGGCTGATCGCCGCTCAGCCGACCGCGTCGAACGAGATCGCGCGCCACCTCGACACGCTCAACTGCCTCGATCGCGCGCTCGGGCGCGAGCCGTCGATCGAGCTTCCGTTCGATACCTTCGATGCTCGCATCCATGCCGACATCGAGGTCCGCCCGGCACCGATGCCAGTGCTCCCGCGCGCGGTCTTCGATCGCGACGTCGATCGCCTCGAGACCGGCGACGAGATCGCGCGGGGCCGCGCATTACTCGGGTTGCGCTCGGCCACACGCACACACGCGATGCGTCTCCCCGAGCTCGTGCTGGGGCACGAGTCCGGTGACCGCGACACCCGGCACATGCTTCAGATTTGTCGCGACCGGCTCGCGGCACGTACGGGGGACTACGGCACGCGCGCGGCGCTGGTCGGTGCGATCACCGATCTCGTTGGTGGAGCCGGCACCTTGCACGGCCGCTCGGCCGCGGATGCCTTGCGCGCGATCGCGCAGTCGCAGTGGGTCGCCGACATCGGGCGCGACGCCATCGACCCGGCCAAGGCTCGCGCGGTGCGGCGAGACATCCAGCGCTTTCGCAAGCCGTTCGAAGATCTGTTCCACACCTGCTTGTCATCGCAGGCGACGCAGCACGAGGAGCTGACCGTTCCACCTCCGGTCGCGGCATGGTGGGCGTTGTGCGCCGGCCCGGCCGCGGTGTTGGGCCCGATCGAGCGCACGCCAAAGGACAGCAGTGCGCTCGACCCCATCCTGGCGAGCTTCGAACAGACGTTGCGGGACGCCGTGCACGCACCGACGACGGCGTGGGGACCCGCTGCGCGAGACAGCCTGCACGCGCTGCGTGCCGACACGACGGTGCTCGGCGAGGCGGTTGGGCGGCTGCTCGAGATCCTCGTCGAGATCGAGACCTCGCCGCCTTCCGATCAACCAGAGGCTACTCGAAGGCTCACCAGCCTCGCGTCGATCAGCCGCACCTTGGTCGCGATCGGTCACGATCTCGACGAAGCACTCGCACCGGCGAACGATCGCGTGCCGAGCCACGCTCGGTCGGCCGAGCCGAGATGGATCGCGGGCTCGGTCACGCTGCAGTCTTCCGACGGGGTGTCGAGCACGCCGTGGGAAGACCTGTCGCCTCCGTTGCGCGCGATCGTCGAGCCCCGTGTCCGCGTCCTCCTGTCGCGGCTATCGGCGCGCGATTCCTTCGTCGCGACACGCGGAGCAAAGCTCGGGCACTTCGAGCTGGTCGATCAGATCGCGCGCGGTGGAATGGGCGAGGTCTGGAGGGCGGTCTGGCACGGCGTGCGGCCGGTCGCGCTGAAGCTCCCGAGGCTCGACGTGCCCGCATACTTCCGCTCCGAGCTCGCCGAGGTGCTGCGTGCGGAGGCGAGCATGATGGCGAAGATCGACTTCGCGCGCGTCGCGGTGATGCTCGACTCGGGCGTGATCGACGGAACGCCCTACCTGGCGACCGGCTACATCCGTGGCCGCACGCTCGAGAAGCACCTGATCTCGGATCCGGCCGCAGTGCCGCATCGCGACCATCTGTCGCTGGTTCGCCGCATCGTGCGCGACATGTGTATCGGGCTCGACAACTTGCATCGCCACGGCCTGGTGCACCGCGATCTCAAGCCCGGGAACGTGATGTTGCGCATGCGCGGGCGCCAGGAGGAACAGCTTCATTCGATCGTAGAGGACCCACTCGGCGACGAGATCGACGAGGCCGTGCTGATCGATTTCGGAATCGCACACGAGTTCAACCTCGGCGGTGCGCGCGGCGCGACGCCTGGCTACGCGGCCCCAGAGGTTGCGGCCGAGACCTCGGTCGGCCCGACGGCCGATATCTACGCGCTCGGAGCAACGTTGTTCCACGTCATGACCAGGCGCCTGCTCACCGGCGCCCGCGGCGCGAACGCCGCGATGGAGTGGCATCGCGACACCGACCCGTTCGAGGATCGGGACGTGATCGCTGCAGCGACTTCCCTACCAGCATCGGTCCGTGATGCGATCGCGGGAGCGTGCCGCCGCGACCCCGCAGCACGGATCTCGCTCACGAAGTTTCGGAACCTGGTCTGCGATACCGGACAGGCGTAGTCGCGCGCTGTGGCCATCGGAGCGAACATCGAACGAACGATGAGCAGGCTCGCGCGTGTGCTCGTCGTCGTGGCCCTGGTCGTGGGCGGCTGTGCGGAGATCGCGGACGATCGCGCGATCTCTCGCTGGGTGGTCGAGCACGCGGGTGGAGCACGCGAGGTCGAGCTGCCAGCGCACCTCGATCTGCCAGCCGAGCCCGCGACGTACGTGCTGCGTGCGGAGGTCGAGGTTCCCGCGGAGCTGCGCTCGCAAGCGATCGAGCTCGTGATCCCGCACTTCGCCGCGCTCGCCTCGCTTCGCGTCGATGGCCTCGAAGCCGTCGCGACCTCGAGCGACTTCGTCGAGGGCTATCGCGCAGTCGCGCCGAAGATCTGGCGGTTCCCGGATCAGCTGCGCGGTCGATCACGGGTCGCGCTCGAGCTCACGGTGGAACACCGGTGGACGCAGAGCGCGTGGCTCGATACGATCCCGCGCCTCAATCGTGCGGGCACGCGTGATTCCGCCGCGTTTGCGGTCCAGGCGATCAACGGCTTCGGTGCCGCGTTCGCCGTCGCCGGACTGACGCTGATC
>JACCYD010000790.1 GCA_013696695.1 Deltaproteobacteria bacterium
GCGGAGTGCGCGAGGATCTCCGCACGCCGCTCGTTCAACGCCGTGCTGTCGCCGGTGCGCGCTTCGAGGGCGAGATCGATGTTGATCAGCTCGCCGCGCGGATCGTCGCGCTCGATCAACCAGTCCGCGAGGGGATGCCAGTGCGCCAGGTTGTCGAAGTCCTCGTCGATCGTGCGCAGTAGATCGCCGAGCTCGAGCGTCGCCACGCCCCGACACTAGACCGAGGTGTGCCGCTTCCACGAGCTCGCTCGATCGTTTCGATCACGCGCTGCGTAGATCGCGACAGATCTGCGTTGCGTGATGCGGAGTTGTGATCGAGCTCGAAAATAGTTGTTGCGAGTTTTCGCGCGCCGAGTAGATTGCTTCTCACTTCGATGTCGTTTCCGGCGAATCACACCGACTGACGCAGCTGCGAGAGGGAATCCTCCTCGGGGCTGCCACACCAGGCAGCCTTTTTTTGTTTCGGTTGTTCTCAGTTTCGCCGGCCCACATCGACAGACCATCAGTTCTCGCGCGCCCCGCCGCTGAAACCCTACACGCAAAACACTTGGTTCAATTCCAGGTCGGTCCACCACGATCGGTCGCCCTCAACCGCGATCGATCACTACGGGCCGATGCCGTTGGTACGGCACTCACTCTTCGTAAGTGAATCCCACTGTGGTTTCTGCACTCGGGCGCGCGACAAAATTTCCAACGTCCAACCGATCAAGCCCTACACGCATACGCAGAAATGCGGGTTCGAATCCCGCCGACGACTGTCCTCGGATGGCCTCGTAGCTCAACGGGAGAGCGCTGCGATAGGAATCGCGGCTTGATCACTCGGGCGTCTAACCCTTCAGTCGTCACCAACAGTTCATCACGTTCAACGCAGCAAGCCCCACACGCATCCTCACAGGGACCTAGAGGTCGCGGGTTCGAATCCCGTCGGGTGCACGCATGTGCATCCGTAGCTCAATGGCAGAGCGCTTGGTAAGAGATCGTGGCTTGCTCACTCGAGCGTGAACATTTTCAACCCCTCGCTTCACTGGCTGCCCTTGCCATTTGATCGCGCGCCGTAGCGAGGCTTCCTTTTCGTCTGTCCCATCGCAGAAGAGCCAACACGCACCGGAGATGTCCTACGGTAGGACGTCGGTCTTGAAAGCCGAAAGAGCGGGTTCAATTCCCGCTCTCCAACTTCGCGCTCTTCGCTCTCGGACAGGCGAGCTCTTTTTTCGCGGTCTGCCGTGGTGAGCCCACACGCAAACCCTACCGCTGTAGCTCAGCCAGTCAGAGCGCCGGTCGCAAGACCGGAGGTCACGGGCGCGACTCCCGTCAGCGGTGTCATCGACAAAAACCAGCGCTCACCACACTCGACCGCGGACATTTTCAGCGGACATTTTCCAGCGCGTCTCCGCGCTCGCGCGTCTCCGCGCATCGTTTTTCAGCGTCCAACCACAGAAGCCCCACACGCACATGGATACATGGGTTCGATTCCCATCGAGGTCGCAAGGCTTCGTCGTCTAGTGGCAAGACACCCGACTTGTACTCGCAATCGTGGCTTCTGTACTCGGGCGCTAAATTTTCCTCGTCCAGCCCGCGCACTCACGCGCGGCAGACGAGATGATGGAGGTAGTCATGGCGAACGCACGCTTGCCCCTTCCCGAGTCGCAGATGGGCCCGGCCGAGCGCTTGCTCGATGTCGTGCTCGGTGGCTCGGCTCACCTGTGGCACAACCGGCCGGGTATCGAGGTCGCTGGCCTGTGGAAGCCGGCGAAGAGCGCTGGCAAGGCCGAGCGCGGCAAGGCGATCAAGCCGGGACTGCACGTCTCGGCCGCGGTCACGCTGTACGCGCGCCTCCTCGAGATCCACAAGCTCAACCCCGATCTGATGGCTCACCTCGCGAGCTACGCGCTCGTCGAGACCGACTGGCGTGACCTCAAGGTTGCCTGCGCAGCCTTGATGCTCGTCCAGGCGCGCTCGGGTGCCCCGGTTCACGACGATGACGGCTCGGTCGCCTTCTACGACGACGACTACCGCCGGATCGGCGAGGCGATGGTGCTCTGGTACCAGAAGAAGTCGAACCGCATGCTGACGCCGAAGGCCGTCCTGCGCATCGCAGAGCTGCTCGAGACGCCGGAGATCGCTGCACTCAACCGTACTGCGGGCTTCGGTGACCCGGCCGCAAAGCGCGCGCCGCTCGGTCGCTGGCCGAAGGCCGCTGCAAAGTGGCTCGGACTCCGCGAGACCAACCAGCCGATGCTGAGTGGTCTGGTGAAGGCCGGCTACAAGTCGACGATCAAGAACCTCGCGCGGAAGATCGGCTACAAGCCGCAGTCGCCGTCGTTCTTCGGTTTGCTCGGCTGGAAGCAGTCGCAGGCGGATGACGGTCGTCGCGAGATCGGACTCGACAACCTCGAGCTCGTGAAGACCGAGCGGTTCGATGGTCTGAGCGAGGCCGAGATCTGCGAGACCATCGTCACGCAGCGGCTCCGGTACAAGGACGCGGTCGGACGCTTGCCGTCGGACATCGGCCTCACGCCGGCGATCATGGTGACGTTGCTGCCGTCGCTCTCGGATCGCGACCTCCGTCAGTTGACCCCGACGCTCGAGGAGCTCGGCCTGCTGTCGGTGCCGCAGATCCGCGAGCGCTGGGAGAAGGCGCTCACCACGGCGACCGACCAGCGTGCGCTCAACATCGCGAAGAACGTTCGCGACAAGGGCATCAAGGAGAAGCTCGAGGAGGCGGCAGATCATGCCGTGAAGAACGCGGTCGCGGCGGCAACGTCCGAGACCGAGGTTCGCGTCATGTTCCTCGTCGACAAGTCGGGCTCGATGCAGGGTGCGATCGAGG
>JACCYD010000852.1 GCA_013696695.1 Deltaproteobacteria bacterium
GCTCGACACCGGGCGCGCGGCCGACGCTGCAAAGTTGCTCAAGACACTGTTCGCGAAGGGCGATCAAGCCACGTACCTGAAGCCGCCGTTCTCGCGGATCCCGGGGCTGTTCACCGCGTACGCGAGCTACCGCACCGGCACGCTCGCGTCGCGCCAGCAAGCGGCCGCGGAATTCGCGAAGCTCGAAGGCGAAGCGCAGGGCGTCGGCGACAAGCTGCGCGAGCTACTCGCGGCGACGTGGGAAGCGATCGCCTACGATCAATGGCGCGCCGGCCAGCCGGGCACCGCTGCGCGATCGCTGACGACGGCAGACAAGTACGCGACGGGCGACCTCAAGCGCCGGCTCGGGATGAATCGCACGGCGCTGACGCTGTCGCGCGACCCCGGCTCGCGCGCGAAGCTCGAGGCGCTAGGTGGAAATCCCGTCGAGGCACTCGTGAATCTCGGGATCGTGTACGAGCTGCTCGGGCGTCACAAAGAAGCGCTCGATCTGTGGCAACGCGCGCGTGGCCGCGTGCAGGTGCGCGACCTCCAGAAGTGGATCGACGCGAAGAAGAGGATCCACGGCCTATGAAGACGCTCGTCCTCCTCTGCATGCTGTGCGGCCTCGCCGGCGCGCAGCCGCGCGACAAGCTGACGCTCGGCATCTACGCACCGTCGGTGGAGTTCGGTGCCGCGACCGCGCGGCTCGCGTACGTCAAGGCGCTCGCTGCGGCGATCGAGCAGAACACCGGGATGTCGGTCGAGGCGCAGTCGTACGCGAACATCGGCGCGCTGGTTCGCGCGAACGTCGACTTCGCGATCGTCGACGGCCCTTGCTATGCGACGAACCTCGGCTGGCGCCTCCTCGCCAACGCGAACGTCGGCGGCGGCACCACACGCGCGTGGGCGCTGTTCGCCTCGGCGCCCGGCGAGCTCGGCTCGCTCAAGGGCAAGAAGCTCGCGTACGTCGCCGGTTGCAGCGATGCCGCGTTCGTCGACCACGCGATGCTCGAGTCCGAGGTCGAGGCTAATTTCTTCGGCGCACGGGTCGCCAAGCAGGATCTGACCGGTGCGATCGCCGAGGTCGCGTCGTATCGGACGGCGCAGGCGGTGTTCGCACCGATCGGCGCCGCGAAGGGACTCACCAAGATCTTCGATACCGGTGCGGTGCCGAACCCGGCGTTCGTCGCGATCGGCGCCTCGACCCGCGTTGCCGCAGTCGTCGACAAGGTCGCCGCGGCGGTGCTCGGCTACGGCGGTGGTGGTGCGATCGCCGGCTGGGCCAGGCCGTCGCGCGATCCATACACCACGTTCGCCGGCCGCCTCGCGAAGACCGTCAAGGCCGGCGTGTTTGCCGCACCCGAGCCGGTGCGGCTCGATGCCAAGGACGTGCTGCTCGAGCCGGCGACGCTGCGGGATCCAGGTGTGATCGACGTGCGCCACCACTTCGTGCGCACGCCCGGCCGCATGGAGTAGTCACTCCGAGATCTGGGCGTAGCGGCTGCTCAGCCCGACCACGCGACCCACGCGCGCTTCGAGCTCCGAGAGCAGGCCGCGCGGTAGATCCAACACGTCGATCGGGAGCTCGAGATACGCGAGCTTCGGGAACGAGTCGAGCAGGCTCGCCAGGAGCACGACGTCCGATTCTTCGACGGAGACCAGCGCGAGGCTTTCGAGCTGACGTGCGATCGGAGACGCTGCGAGCACCTGGTAGATGTTCGGCACGCGCCGCTGCTCGTCGAGATGCAGCACCGTGAGCTCCGGTAGATCGCCGCGACCGAGGAGCGCGACCAGTGCCTCCTCGGTACCGTACTCCGCGTTGCGGAGACCGAGTTGCGTCAGGTGTGGCATCGGGGTGCGGGCCAGATGCGCGAGGCAGAGCTTCGGGATCGAGGTGTGGAGATCCAGCACCCGGATGCGCGAGAGGATCGGCTCGAGCGGTTCGAGCGAGGGAATCACCGCGTGACCGGGACCGGTCGCGGACAGCTCGCGGAGCGTGACGGGCGCGAGGCGACCGAGCGAGGCGACGATCTCCGAGGCCTGGCTCGTCGTCGAGTGTTCGATCCCGAGCTTGGTGATGAATCGTCCCGCCGGCGTGGCGACCACCTCGACCTCGGCAAGCTTGCCGATCCGGACGTCGTCGAGAAAGCCCCAACCGAGCACGCCCTCGAAGCCGCCGCGCAGGTAGCGCCCGTAACGAACCTCGTACTGTCGCAGTCGCCCCACCGCGAGCAGATCGTCGGGGGCCGAGATCACTGCCGCGCGAAGCGCGATGTGCGTACCGCGAGGGTCACCTTGTTGCTGGAGCCAGTCGCCGTAGACCAGCCACGACGGCACGTGCGCGGGATCGGCGAGCAACGCGGCTTCGAGCTCCGGGTTGCGCGCATTCTCGATCGTTGCGGGTGGTGGCAGCTCTGCCGGCGCAGGTGCCTCGCGAGTGACCTTCCAGCCAGCGCGCAATTTCTGGTTGGTCAACACGCGCAATCGGGTGCGCGCGAGCTCGCCATTGACGAGCTCCTCGACGCTTCGGGTCCCGTCGGGCTCGACGATCGTGATCTTCGCGCCGACCAGCTCGATCGACCAGATCTGTTCCCCGAGCTGATAGCGGCTCATGCGAGCGAGATCAGTTCTTCGAACGCTGCGTAGTAGTTGCGGCGGAACGCGGCGAGCGTGGCGGTTCCCGCACTCGCGCGATGCGTGACGAGATTGCGCACGGCGGCGAGGGTGTGGAGGCGGTGGGCGAGGGCGATCGTGCGCTCCGGCGCCTTGTGTTGCACCTTCATCAGATTCTTGAACCCGGTCGGGTGATCGACCGCGAACAGCACCATCATGCGCGCCCACTCGGTGATCGACAGCGGCGAATCGAGGCGCTTGCGGCGATGCTCCTGCAGCTCGCGCACGGCATTCGGGATCGCGCGCAGCGGGACGTCGACGCGCGCGGTGCCGACCTCCGCCGGATCGCGCCACTTCGGCTCGAGCCAGCGCTGGAAGCCGGGCCAGTTGCCGCCGATCACGCGATCGACGTAGTCGAATAGCGCCGCCGGCTCGCGCTGGAGCGTGGCCATCCGCGGGCCGAGCCACGCGTGCACGTAGTTTTCGAGCACCTTCATCCACAGCGTGATCGGCGGTGATAGATCGGTATCCGCCGACGAGCCGGTGCTCTGGAACAGCGACTCGGCGGTCCGCAGGCTGCGCACGAAGTTGTCGAAGCCCGGGAGCGTGGACATCTGCGCGAAGGCAGGGAACTCCTTCACGATCGCGGCGTCGACGTCGATCT
>JACCYD010001441.1 GCA_013696695.1 Deltaproteobacteria bacterium
TGCGGTGCTGGTGTCCGACTGCGGCCCGCAGCTCCAGCAGGTCCGCGATGCGATCGATCACGTGCCGATCGAGCGACTGCGCGAGCTCGCCGCGCTGACGAGCGCGCAGTGCGAGCTCCGCCGTGGCAAGCCGCAGTAGCGCTACTGCTTCGCGAGGAACGCTTCGATGCCCGGGCCGTGCGCCTTCTTGCGCGCGATGCAGAGGTCGACGCGCTCGAGGGTCTGCGCGAAGCTGCGCGGACCGCCCGGAGTCTTGGCGACCTTGTCCTTGAAGAAGGCCTCGGCATCCGCGCGATGGGCCTCGTCGCAGAACGAGCCCGCGACGCTGTGCAGGGAGTAATCGCGCGGCAGCTTCGCGATCAGCGCGTCGTGGTTCTTCTTGATGAAGTCGTACGCGAGCTCGCGGGTGTCCTCGTTGAGCGCCGACCACACGAGCGAGATCGACTCGTAGGAGGGGAACTCGTCGGTGAGGGCGATCGCCATCGCGGTCTTCACGATCTCGGGATCGCGGAAGTCGCCCATCGCGCCGATCAGCTGACCGCGCTCCTTGCGCTCCTTCTCGACCTTCGCCGCAGCGTGCAGCTTGTCGAAGAATGCGCGATCGCCGAATCGCGCCGCGATGCCGAGCACGAGGCCGACGAGATCGGGATCGATCGCCTTCTTGTCGACCAACCACTTGTCGGCGAGCTTCTTCGCCGCCGCGATGATCTGCGGATCCTCACCGGTGTGTGCGACCCACGACAGCATCGTCGAGCGCATCAGCCGGGTGTCGTCAGGCTCATCCTTCGGCGATGACCAGCCGAGCTTCTTGGCGCGCGCGCCGAACAGCTTGCGGACGAAGCGCGCGCGATTCGGGCGCAGCTTCTTCGGCACGTATTCGGCGCTCAGGTAGCCTGCGAAGCTCGACGCGGTCGAGAGCAGATGGCGGTTGTCTTCCTTCGCGAGCTTGGGCGCGAGCTCGAGGACCTTCGAGATCGGCGCGCGGTCGGCATCGACGAGCGCCGCGAGATCGCCGTAGAGGCCGATCCGCTCCGGCATGGTGAGCTGCTTCGGCGCGATCGCCATCAGCTTGTCGAGCAGGTCGCCCTTGTACGCGACGCGGTAGTAGCCGAGCTCGCCATCGTTCGCGAGCACCCACTTCGGACACGTCTTCGTGGGCAGTGCGAGCTCGCCGGTGGTCTGCGAGAACACGGTGCACGTGCGGCCTTCGGGCTTGTCGCCGCCGAACTCGACGCACAACGGGATGTGCCACGTCTGCTCCGACGCGATTGTCGAGCCGATCGTCGTGTAGCGCTGCTGCGCGAGGGCGAGCTTGGGCGCGGCATCCTTCGGACACTGCAGCTCGACGGTGACCAGCGGGACGCCCGGATGATCGAGGAACGACGACATCACGGGCCCGACGTCGATGCCGGCCTCCGCCGAGAGCGCGGCGAGGAAGTCCTTCGTGGTCGCGACGCCGTGTGCGTGCGCGGCGGTGTACTTGCGAACGGCCTGCTTGAACTTGTCGGCACCAAGCCACGCCTCGACCATCCGGAGCACGGCGCTGCCCTTACCGTAGGTGATGCCATCGAACGCGGCGGCGATGTCGTGCTTCGATTCGATCGGCTGGCGGATCTTGCGGGAGCTCTTCAGCGTGTCGCCGCGCATCGCGCCCGAGCGGCTGCTCACCAACCCGACGTCGACGGCCCACGTGGGCTGCCACGGGCCGACGATGACGTCCTCTATCCACGACGCGAACGATTCGTTGAGCCAGAGATCGTCCCACCACGCGAGCGTGACGAGATCACCGAACCAGTGATGCCCGATCTCGTGGGTGGCGATGCTCGCGAATCGCTTCTTGCGCGAGATGGTCTCTTCCTCGGCGGGCCAGATCAGGAGCCCCTGCCCGTACGTGATGAGCCCGGCGTTCTCCATCGCGCCGCCTTTGCGCGGCACGGCGATCTGATCGAGCTTCTCGTACGGATACGCCATCCCGAAATAATCCTCGAGCCGCGTCAGCAGCTCGGGCGTCGACTTCGTCGCGTACGCCGCATCGCCGGCGCGTCCCTTCGGGACGATGATGCGCAGCGGCGTGTTGTTCCTGCCTGCCTTGCCACCGTCGACG
>JACCYD010000872.1 GCA_013696695.1 Deltaproteobacteria bacterium
GCTCCGCCGGTGCCATCACCGCCGGTGCCGGTACCACCCACGCCCGCGCCACCTGCGCCTGCGCCTGCGCCACCGTTGCCGCCACCGCCGCCACCGCCGCCGCCGCCGCGACCCCAACCCGCCGCACCACGGAAGTGCCACTGGCCGAATTCACAGAGACCGTCGCGGACTTCTTCCTCGGTGCAAGGGATGCAGATGCCCGCATCGATCTCGGCGTCGGTGCAGAACAACATGCCGGCGTAGCTACCGCCGCCGCCTCCACCGCCACCTTCCTCTTCACCGCCACCGCACTGCACGCAGGCCTGATCGCTGTTGCCGGTCAGCGCGTCGCGACCACGACCGAAGTCGAAGTACTCCTTCACGCGCGTGCGCTCGGCTTCGAGCAAGTCTTCACAGCACGGCGGGCCACTGCCGGCCGGGCCGTTAGCTGACACCACCGCGTGCGGATCGGCGTCGAACGTCTCGACCTCCCACAGTTGCGGCGCGAGCCAGGCGGTGAACGTGAACGTGATCGCGCTCGTCGCGAGCATCCAGCCGGCGCGTCCGAGCTCCTTGCCCGGCCGCTCCTTGAACACCGTCGTCGAAGCGGCGGTGGCGAGCGGCGCGACCGAGATCGTCCGCCACAGCGCGACGCGTCGCGATTCGCGAACACGCAGGAACAGCACGAAGCTGAGTGCGAGCGCACCGAGCAGAACACCGGCGGTGCCATCGGGCCGCGTCTTGCCGTGCGTGCCATCGAGGATCGTCAGCATCCAGATCATCGCCGGGAACCAGAACGCGGCGAGCGACCAGCGATCTGCGACGCTGAGCGCCGCGGCGATCGTGGCTGGTGCGAACGTCATCCAGAACAGCTTCGCATCGCCCGTCGCCGGACCGAGGAGGCCCAGCAGGGCGAGGGCGCCAACGCAGACGGCGATGAACCACAGCCGGACGTCGGCGAGGCCCATCGTGTGACCGACGAGCGTTCCGAAGATCGCACCGCCCCACAGCACGCCGATCATGCCGGGCGCATCGGTGCGCACGACGCTGAACAACACGAGACCGAACAGGAGCACGAGCCAGTAGGTGAGGATCAGCGGCACCGCCGCACGAGCGCGCGTTCCGGTCATGGGATCACCTGCAGCATCACGTTGCCAGCGCCGGGATGATGAGAAGAGGGCCGCGCGACGTATGCCCCCGAGAACGACTTCCAGTCGATCGCACATAGCTGGCTGAACAACATGCGGTCCTGCCACGTGGCGACGAGCCGCGCCTGTTCGGCACGCCGTCGACCGAAGCGGTTCTCCGCCGAGCCGGCCGCGAACGGCAGCAGGATCGGAAAGCTTCGCTCGGGCCACGCTTCGCGCGAGGTCCAGTCGTTGTGCGGAACGACGACCCACTGCACGTTGGGGTTGTCGGTCTTGGCGCCGTCTCCGCGCGGGCGGCACGACACCACGATCTGACGCGTCTGCGTGCGATCGAGCAGCTTGTCGAGCCGCACCGTGGGTTGCCACGCGACGCGGGCGCCGAACTTCGCCGCTTCCGCGCTACCGCGGCCATGCAGCGGGCGTTCGCACCGCGTGAACGAGCCACCCTTTTCGATGCCGGTGACGAGCGTGACGCGGGTGCCGGTATCGGCGAGGGCCTTGCCGATGCCGAGCCACACGCGAATCATCACGTCGAGCAATTCGGCAGGGGCGCGGCACGACAGCTGATCGGTGCCGGCGAAGTGATTGTCGAGGACGATGCGGACGCTCGGATCCGCCGGCGGAATCTCGTCGGGCAACCGCACGACCAGGTTTCCGGCCTGCAGCGAACGCACCCAGTGGATGCGGCGCGTGTCGTCGCCGGGCGCGTACTCGCGAATACGGAACGAGCCCTCGGTGGGCATCTTCACCGCATCGCGCGACTTCATGTCGTCGCGACCATCGCCGAGGAGCTCGCGCACGTTCTCGACCTTCGCGAGCCGCGGCATGACGGCGAACGTGGCCTCGCCGGTGTGCACCGGGGCGGTGCGCGTCAGACCGAGCACGTCGCCCAGCCACAGCGCGATCGGAGGTGCCGTGTGCTCGCCGCGCGGTGCGGGCCCGAGATCGCTCTCGAGCTCGAGTGCGGCCTCGCTGCCCTCGGAACCGACGGCGTAGCGCGTGGTGAGACCGAAGCGCAGTGGGCGGCCGCTCGCGAACATGCGCATCGCCGCCGGAATCTTCACGCCCTCGAGCTTCAGCTTCTCGGTGAGCGGCTCGCCTTCGATCCCGACATCAGGCGAGATCGTGCGGACGATGGTGGCGCGCCGCCACGGCAGATCGCCGCCCGCGACCAGCGCGGTCCACGTGATCGCGACGCACACCAGGCCGAGCCCGAGCACGCCGAGCACCGACAAGCTCGCCCAGCCGGTGAGCTGAGCGGCTGCAAGGAAGATCACCGCGCTCCACGCCGTGGTGCGCCCGGTCGAGCTCAGGATGTCGAGCTGATGCACGCCCGCTTGGGACGTGAACGAATCGCCTGCGCGACGCGCTTGGCGATATCGAATCCACAGCGTACACGCCATCAAGATCCACAACCCGGCGAGCACGAGCCCCGCGGTGTGGACCTGACTCGACGTCGCACGGATGGCGACGAACACCGCCACGAAGGACGGCACGAAGACAGAACCGATTCTCCATCCGGCGTTCATCAGCGACCTTGCCCTGCTGCGGCCGCACGCACGACGACCGAGCGCAGCCGCTCTCGTACCGTCGCAGCGTCGGTCCACAGCCGGTGACGTAGCACGTCGGGCGCCACGTCCAGCAGATCCTCCATCGTCACGTACTCGCGACCCGAGAGCATCGCGCGGGCTTGCGCGCAGCGCACCCAGGCGATCGTCGCGCGCGGGCTGATCGAGCTCGCTTCGTCGGCGGTGCGGCGAAGCCCGTTGACGTATTCGACCGCGACGCGCTTGAGCTCCGGCGTGACGTGGATCATCGCCACCGTGTCGCGCCACTCGATGAACGCCTCGCGCGAGATCACCGGCTGCACCAGCGACAGCGGCGATTGCGCGGCGAGGTGATAGTCGAGCACGCGCACTTCGTCGTCGGGCGAGGGATACC
>JACCYD010000897.1 GCA_013696695.1 Deltaproteobacteria bacterium
ACGGCCGCCGAGCGGCTGGGCGAGCGAGTAGTCACCGTCGAGCGACATGGAGCTTCAACGCTCGAGGATGACAGCCTGTTCCGTTCGTGCAACTGGCGAACAGCTGGGCGGGACGTTCTCGACCTAAAGGTCCAGATCGTGGCCGAGGATCGCTCGATGCAGCGTCGCCGACAGCGGCTCGAACACGTCGCGCTTGGGGGCGAGCACGAACATCGGGTCGGTCACCTTCGCGGGGTCGAAGCCGTCCTTGCGCAGGTCGCCCTTCATCTGCTTGAACGTGCCCGTGGCCTCGAGCTCCGGTTGCACGCGAAGGAACCGCGGCACCGCATAGGCCGGCAGCTGGGCCCGCAGGTGCTTGGTCAGGGCCGCGAGATCGAAGTCGCGTGGCGGCACGCGCAACACCAGCGACGCCATCCCGCATCGCCCGTCGGAGCCCGGCACCGCGACGCCATAGACGGTGGACTCGGCGACCTGAGGGAACGCGTTGATCACCTCGGCGACCTCGTTGGTCGACACGTTCTCGCCTTTCCAGCGGAAGGTGTCGCCGACGCGATCGACGAACTGCACGTGACGGAGGCCCTGGTCGCGGACGAGGTCGCCGGAGTTGAACCAGACGTCGCCCGGCGCGAACACGTCCCGCAGCAACTTGCGCTCGCTCGCCGCCTGGTCGGTGTAACCGTCGAACGCGTAGCGCGGACTGACCTTCGCGATCAGCAGGCCGACCTCGCCGCGCGCGATGCGGATCAAATTGCCGGCCGGCGAGCGCACGGGCTCGTCGCGATCGATGTCGTAACGCACCAGCGCGAACGGCGCCGGGCAGAGTCCGACGGTGCAGTCGGCGTTGAGCAGGTTGACGAACGCGATGTTCGCCTCGGAGGCGCCGTAGAACTCGAACACCTGACGAATGCCGAAGCGCTCCTTGAATTGCTTCCAGATATCGGGGCGCAGACCGTTGCCGACGATCCGGGTGACGCGATGATCGCGATCGCTCGGCGAAGGTGGTTGGTTCATCAGGTATCGGCAGAGCTCGCCGATGTAGATGAACGCGGTCGCATCGAAGCGGCGGATGTCGTCCCAGAACGACGTCACGCTGAACTTGCGGCGCAGCGCGATCGCGGCGCCGGTCGACGCGGCGGAGCTCCACGCCACCACCAGCGCGTTCGAGTGATAGAGGGGCAGCGGCACGTAGAGCACGTCGCGCGGGCGCAGGGCGAGCGCGGCATGGCCGAACGCACCGGCGCCCTTGACCCACCGGAAGTGACTCATCACCGACGCCTTCGGCAGGCCGGTGGTGCCCGACGTGTAGATGTAGAAGCACGGATCGCCGAGTCGCACGGAGGCGAGCTGGGGTGGCGATCGCGTCGATGCGGCAGCGAGCAGCGGCCCGACATCGATCGCACTCGCGGGCGCCGCCGACCGCGCCGAGGTGTGCTCGGCGAGCCACAATACGTTATTGCGATCGCTGCCGCCGACGCGACCTGCTTCACCGAGCGCGACGTAGGTGTCCCACAGCTCCTCGCCGACGACGAGGCACTTCGCCTTCGACACCGCGATGCTGTGCTCGAGGGCGCGGCCGTGCTGGCGCGAGTTGATCATCGCCGCGATCGCGCCGAGCTTGACGATGCCGGCGGCGGCGAACATCAGCTCGGGCCGGTTGTCGACGAACAGGGCGACCGCATCGCCCTTGCCGATGCCGCGCGCCGCGAGCGCGTGTGCCCAGCGATTCGCGTGCTGGTCGAGCTCGGCGTGCGTGTAACGGCGATCTTCGAACAGCAACGCGGTGCCAGTTGGCAGCGTGCGCGCGTTGCGCTCGAGATACGTCCCGATCGACAGCACCTCGTCGCGATCGGTCTTCTGGGTGAGCTTGAGGCCGCGCGCGACATCGGGCAGCCGGCGCACGAGGTCGCGCAGCCGCGTGAGCGCCTCTGCGCGACCACCGTAGAGCGCCTCGAGATCGCGGGCGAGACCGGGCACGGCACGGATCAGTTCGAGCGGACGCATCGCGCCTAGTGTCCCAAGAATTGCGCGGCGAGGATCTCGAACGTGCGTCGATTTCTCGGTGCGAGCGCACGCCGTTTCGCACGACGTCGAGCCGCGGACGACTAGCCTACTCGGCGCGTACGAACGACGAGACTTTCCACTCGGTACCGCGCAGCTCGATCACGAGCTGGTACGCGCCCGGTGCTGGCGCCACTCCTGGACATGAAACTTTCTTGTCGCCCACGGGTGCACAGCCGCCTGGCCCACCGGCTACGCCGGTACTGATCACCTTGGCCATCGCATCGAGCGCTTCGGGATCCGCTTGCCACATTGCCATCGCCGTCTCCGCACCTGGCGCCCCGCCGAGGCTCCACGCGACGTCGTCGAACACTTGTGCGCGCAGGTTGCCGTACTCGCGCAGCGACACCGCATCCCTGAGCTGCGCGAGACGCTTCGCCGCATCGGGCGGCAGATTCGTGAACGCCTTTGGATCGGTCTTCGGGAGGGTGTCCTCGATCTTGATCTCGACGGGTGCCTCCTTCATCGGCACCGCGAAGCGCTTGATGCGCTTGTAGATCGCGAGGGTCAGCGCGTCGCTGCGGCCGTCGAGCCAGTGCGGCTTCGCCGGGCCACGAAGCTCGACGGGCAAGGCTGCGCCCGGTTCCCATTCCGATGCGTGGCCGTTGATCTTGACGCGCCACGGCCGGCCGCCGACGACGCTGATATCGAACCGGATGAAGAACCGCTTGTACGCGAGACGCGTGGGCATGCCCGCCTGCGCCTGGCCTTGCGAGTTGGCGAGCTGATTGCCGCCGGCGCCCGTCGACAACGACCGGCCCTGAGACAGATCGTCGGAGTTGTTCGCGTAGGTGACCTGATGCCAGGCCGTCTTCACCGCCCCGGCACCCGGGTTGTCATCGAGATTCGGATAGATCTCTCGCGTCGCCTCGAGGGCAGCGCTGTAGATCACGGCGAAGTCGGCGTCGTAGAGCGACTTCTTCGCGCGCTCGACGGTCTTTTTGTTTCCCGAGCACCCACTCGCGAAGGCCGCGATCGCGAGCAGCAGCGGGATGATACGTTGCGGTCGGGACATGGGAAGACGACCTCGAAATAGCACACCAGCCCCCAAACCGCGCCAGGGATCTTCGAAGCCAAAGCCCGAATCCAAAGCCGGTCGCATGCTCTCCCAACATCCGCTGAAAAAAGCGACCCACGCCACAGTGGAGAACGTCTCGGCCCTGTCGCAGCGGCTCGCCGAGCGCTGGCCGGACGTTCGCGTCGAGCTCGATCACCGCAACGCCTACGAGCTGCTGGTCGCGACGATCCTCGCGGCGCAGAACACCGACAAGAACATCAACACGATCACGCCGGCGCTGTTCGCGAAGTATCCCGACGTCACCGCGCTCGCGAAGGCCAAACAAGGCGAGCTCGAGCAGCTGATCTTTCGTAGCGGCTTCTATCGCAACAAGGCCACGAACCTGATCGCGATGGCCACCAAGGTGGTCGCCGATCATGGCGGCGAGATCCCGAACACCATGGAAGGTCTGTGCGCCCTGCCCGGCGTGGCACGCAAGACGGCCAACGTCGTGCTCGGCAACACGATGAACATCGCCGTCGGCATCGTCGTGGATACGCACATCTCGCGCGTCGCCCCGCGTCTCGGCCTCACGGCCCAGCACGATCCGGTCAAGATCGAGCACGAGCTGATGGCCCTGGTGCCGCAGGATCAGTGGATCGCCTGGGGCAACCGGATGATCCATCACGGCCGCTACCTCTGCCTCGCCAAGCAACCGCTGTGCGACCAGTGCCCGCTCGCCCCACTCTGCCCGAGCGCATTCGCCGATGTCATGCCGGCGAAGCCCACGCCGACGCCGCGCGCGAAATCGGTCGAGCCGACGCCGGCCGGAAAAGCCAAGCTTGCGAAGGCGAACGGGAAGGCGAAACCCGACGTGAAGCCGAAACTGAACGCCGCGAAAGCCGCGCGAGCCGCGAGGGCGGGCGCATGACGCCGGTCTACGCGCTCGCCGCGATCGTCTACGACCCGCAAGGCCGGATCTTGCTCGTCGAGCGCGGCACGCCGCCGGGTGAGGGCCTGTGGACGGTCCCCGGCGGTCGCCTCGAAGCCAGCGAGACGCTCGCCCAGGGTGTCGCGCGCGAGGTCCGCGAGGAGACCGGTTTGATCGTCGAAGTCGGCGCGCTCGCGTGCGTCGTCGAGCGAATGGGCGACGATTACCACTTCGTGATCTTGGACTACGTCGCGCGCGTGATCGGCGGCGAGCTCACCGCCGGTGACGATGCGAAGCAAGCGAAGTGGGTCGACGAAGGCGAGCTCCAGCAGCTGCCGCTCACCGAGGGCCTGCAGGACGTGCTCGTCCGCGCGCGCAAGGCGCACGGCGCCTGGTTCACGCGCTGATCAGCGCCCACCGTCGCTGGGATACCCTCGTCGTGATGACGAAGGACGCGGATCCGTCGGACACCAAGCCGGCGAGTAGCCTCGGCCACGCGAACACCGTCGCGGGCACCGGCGCCCCGGCCGCGCACGCGGCGATGCCCCGCTACCAGGGCTCGGCGTTGCTCGGTCGCGGCGGCATGGGTGAGGTCATGAAGGTCACCGATGTCGAGATCGGGCGCGAGATCGCGATCAAGCGCGTGCGCGACGGGAACGCGAATCCCCAGCTCATCGATCGGTTCCTGCGCGAGGCCAGGATCCAGGCGCGCCTCGAGCATCCGGCGATCGTGCCGGTCTACGAGCTCGGTCATGATCCCGACGGCAAGCCCTACTTCACGATGAAGCGGATCGACGGCACCACGCTGGCGCAGCTGCTCACGACCGACGAGCCCGGCGCACGCCGACGTGCGCTGCGAGCGCTCGTCGATGTCGCGCTCGCGATCGACTTCGCGCATCGCCGCGGCATCGTCCATCGCGACCTCAAGCCGGCGAACGTCATGCTCGGCGAGTTCGGCGAGGTTCACGTCCTCGACTGGGGCGTCGCGCGCATCCTCGTCGAGGACGCCCCGACCTCGCATTCGATCGATCCGAGCGCCGGCTTCGGCACGAGCGCGATCGATTCGGCGACGCGCCACGGCGACATCGTCGGCACGCTCGGCTACATGGCGCCGGAACAGGCGAAGGGCGAGCCGATCGATCGCTCCGCGGATGTCTACGCGCTCGGCACGATCCTGTTCGAGATCCTCGCCGGCACGCCGCTCCATCCGCGCGGAGAACCCGCGATCGCGTCGACGCTCGCCGGCGTCACGCAGGGCCCGCGCGAGCGCGCTCCCGATCGCGAGGTCGCGCCCGAGCTCGATGCACTGTGCCTCGCCGCGGTCGCCACCAGGCCGGAGGTCCGGCCGACCGCGCGCGAGCTCGCCGATCGACTTCAGAGCTACCTCGACGGTGATCGCGATGCCCGAGTTCGCCGGCAGCTCGCTCGCGATCACCTCGAGACCGCCCGCGCGCAGTGGAAGGCGCGCAAGCCAGGGAGCGAGATCGAGGCCCGCACGCTTGCGTTGCGCGAATCCGGCCGCGCGCTCGCACTCGATCCGGAGCTCCACGAGGCCGCCGATCTCGCGGAGGAATTGCGAGCGCGCCCGACCGAGGCCAGCCCGCCGGAGGTCGAGCGCGCGATCGCGGAGATCGATCGCAAGGCGTCTCGCAAGCACGCGAGACTCGCCGCGTTCACGCTCTCGGCGCATCTCCCGTTCGCGGTGGTCGCCGTGCTGGTCGGGGTCGAGGACTGGTCGTGGTTCACCGCCTACGTGATCGCGTCGGCGCTGCTCGTCGGCAGCGCGATCCGCGACGCGATCATTGGGAGCACCGTCAGCGCGTGGACGTCGGTGATCCTGTGCGCGGGGGTCACCGCGATCGCGACCCGGATGTTCGGCCCGTTCGTGATCGTGCCGAGTGTCGCCGCGGCCTCGGCGATCTCCCTGATCGTGTACCCGCCGCTGCGCAAGCATCCGCTGCTCGTTTCCGGGATCAGCCTCGCCGGTTGGATCGGCCCGCTCGTCCTCGAGGCGGCGGGATGGCTCGCGCCAACCTTCGAGATCTCCGCCGGCACGATCACCTCGAGCTCCATCCTCGCGATCGACGGTTGGAGCGGCGCGGCGCTCGTGATCATCCTCAACCTCGGCGTGATCGCCGCGACCGCCTCGTTCCTCTATCAGATCGCCTCGGAGCGCCGCGCCGCCCAGATCGCGCTCGCGCTCCAGGCCTGGCACGATCGCCAGCTGTCGCCGGCGAAGTAGTTGCCGCGCGTGCTACACACCGCCCGTGGTCCAGCTCCCGGTGATCGCCGAGCACGTGCCCGCTCCCCGCGAGCGGACGCCGATCGCACGCGCCGACGTGCCGGATGCCAAGTGGTTCGACTGGCGCTGGCAGCTCGCGAACATGCTCACCGATGCCGACGATGTCGCGCAGCTGTTCCCGCTCAGCGAGGGCGAGCGCGCCGGTTTCGCGGCAGCCGACGGGCTGTTCCGCGTCGGCATCACGCCGTACTACGCGAGCTTGATGGATGCGCGGCACGCGAGCTGCCCGATCCGCATGCAATCGCTCCCCGCGATCGCGGAAGCGATGATCCGCGACGAGGAGCTGCGCGATCCACTCGGCGAGGACACCCACAACCCGGCGCCTGCGATCGTCCACAAGTATCCCGACCGCGTGCTGTTCCTGGTCGTCGATCGCTGCGGTATCTACTGCCGCCACTGCAATCGCCGGCGGTTAGTCGGGGGTGACGAACCGCCGACCACCGCCGACATCGAGGCCGGTCTCGCGTACATCGCGAAGACCAAGCGCGTGCGCGACGTGTTGCTCTCTGGTGGTGACCCGTTGCTGCTGTCGACGCGTCGGCTCTCGCACCTGCTCGATCGCCTGCGCGCGATTCCTCACGTCGAGACCATCCGCATCGGCACCCGCCTCCCGGTTGTCTGCCCGATGCGCATCGACGACGAGCTGGTCGCCGCGCTGCGCCGTGCGCATCCGCTGTTCATCAACACGCACTTCAACCACGTGCGCGAGCTGACGCCCGAAGCGATCCGCGGCTGCGAGAAGCTCGTCGACGGCGGCATCCCGGTCGGCAACCAGACGGTGTTGCTGCGCGGAGTCAACTCGAGCGTCCGCTCGCTACGCGCCCTGATGCGAGCGCTGCTGCGTGCACGCGTGCGGCCGTATTACCTGTTCCAGGGCGATACCGTGATCGGCACCGATCATCTGCGCACGCCGGTCGAGACGGCGATGGAGCTCTACGAGGGCCTGCGCGGCTGGATCAACGGCATGGCCGTGCCGATGCTCGTCCTCGATGCGCCCGGCGGAGGCGGCAAGGTACCGATCGTCCCGAGCTACATCGAGCATCTCGATCGCGAACGCGTCGAGGTCCGCACGTATCGCGGCGTGAAGATCACGTATCCCCAGCCGCGCGAGCGCGACTGCACGGTGCCGTACGACGACATCCAGTTCGCCGGCGCGGATCC
>JACCYD010000898.1 GCA_013696695.1 Deltaproteobacteria bacterium
AGATCACTGGAGAATCACAGTTCGCGCACACACATGCACCGACAGCGTATGGAAAACCCCGCGCTAATCAGTACTTGGCTGGGTAGAATCGACTTGGTACTCACGACGCCAACACGGTGACGGTCCAGTCGAAGCGAACGCTGAAGGTCGAGAAGCTCGCGCGGATCTACGACGAAGAGATCGCGCCGGTGTGGGGGACTCGTTTCGGCAAGATGCTGCTGCGCAATCTCGCGCTGCCCGAGAAGGGGCAGGTGCTCGACATCTCGTGCGGCACTGGATACCCGACGATCGAGATCTTGCGACGCATGCGCGATGGCTCGCGCCTGATCGCGATCGACGCGTCGAGCGCGATGCTGGATGTCGCGCGTCGCAAGGTCGCGGACATGGGGCCGCTCGGCAAGAAGGGCATCTTCTTCCGCACCGAGAGTCCGGTGCCGAAGCTGTCGTTCGCCGACGACGTCTACGACCTCGTGGTGTGCAACCTCGGGCTCAACGAGATGCCGAGTGCGGAGGTCGCGCTGCGCGACTTCGCGCGCGTCTGCAAGCTCGGTGGTGAAGTCCGCTGCACGCTGCCACTCGCCGGCACGTTCCAGGAGTTCCACGATCTGTTCCGCGAGGTGCTGATCAAGCACGACAAGCACGAGGCGCTCGATCGCCTCGAACGTTACGTTTCGCGCTTTCCATCGATCGATCACGTCGAGCGCTGCATGAAGACGGCGTCGCTGAGCGGCGGCCTCGAGATCGAAGAGTTCACGTTGCTATTCAAGAGCTCGCGCGAGTTCTTCTTCGCGCCGGTGATCGAGTACGGGCCCCTCGCGGAGTGGAAAGAGATCGCCGGGGCGGGGCAGGAGATGCAGGACGTCTTCTGGTACATCAAGGAAGCGATCGACGCTTACTTCGCCGGCGGGCCGTTCTCGGTGACGGTCAAGGCGGGCTGCCTGATCGGTCGCAAACAGGAGCCGATGGCGCCTGCCGAGCTCGAGGTGGCGATCGACATTGTCGATTACACCGACGAGACCGACGACGACGACGACGTCGATACCGGGCTGCCGTTGCCGCCGCACAAGATCGCCGCCGGCTCGGTGCGCGTCGCCGATCCCGAGGATCTCGAAGTCGAAGAAGTCCCCGACGACGGAAGCTTCGAGGTGCAGCTCGATGTTTCGGCCGAGGCCGATCTCGATGCCTTCATCGAAGGCCGGAAGCGGCCGTCGCACCTCGACTCGCTCTCGCTCGACGACCTCGAAGACTGAGCTGCTTTCGTGCCATGCCCGCGATCGTCGCGCACGCTCGCGACATGGCGCTCAAGGCGATCTGTCCGAATTGCAACGTCGAGAACGAACCCTCATCCGTCACCTGCGAGGTCTGCAAGACCGCGCTCGGCGCGCTGCTCGTCGGCGATCGCGGCGCGGGACCCAAGTTCTTTGGCCTCAGCGCGGGGATCTCGCTCGGGCTCTACATCCTGTGTTGGGTCCTCGAGCTTCACCCGGTGCTGCTGCTCGTCGCGGTGTTCTACGGAACGCTCCTGACGTCGTACTTCGCGAGGCACAACGTCGTGTGGGCCTCGGCGCTCGGCGGCCTGGTCGCCATCGTCGTCGTGATGGCGATCTCTCTCGCCGCGAGCTACGCGAAGTCGAAGGGGCTGTTCATCGGGCTGGCCGGCAGTAAGTTGATCGACGAAATCGACGATCCGGCTGGAAAAGGGAAGGTCGCGATCGGAGTGTTCTTGATGGTGCTCGCGGTGTTTCCGATCAGCTTGCTCGGCGCATCGGTGGGCGAGCACCTCTCCGTACGACGACGACTCAAGCCGATGTCCTCGTTGTAACGGCGGTGGCGCTCCGGGAGCGCGTGCGGGCTGAGATATCCTCGGGCCGTCATGGCGGACCAGTCCAGATACGCACAGCTCGTCGGGGAGCTGACCGAGCACGATCGTCGCTACTACGTCGATGCGAATCCGACGATCAGCGACGGCGAGTACGACAAGCTGCACAAGGAGCTGGTCTCGCTCGAAGCAGCGAACCCCGACTGGATCGTGCCGTGGTCGCCATCGCAACGCGCCGGCCATGTTCCGATCTCGGAGTTCCCGAAGGTCACGCGCACGGTGGCCATGCTGTCGCTCGACAACACCTACAACGAAGACGAGCTCCAGGCGTTCTTCGATCGCGCGGTGAAGGGCCTCGACGGCGACGTCCCGGTGTTCTCCGTCGAGCCGAAGATCGATGGCTTCGGCATCGAGCTGACGTACGAGGCAGGCCTGCTGACGCTCGCGGCGACGCGCGGCGACGGCCGCATCGGCGAGGACGTCACGCCGAACGTCAAGATCATGGTGCGCGGCATCCCGATGCAGCTGCGCGAGCCCGCGAACCTCACGGTGCGCGGCGAGATCTACATGCGCAAGGACGAGTTCGAGGCGATCAACAACACGCGACGCGCGGCAGGCGAAGAGACGTTCAAGAATCCGCGCAACACCGCAGCCGGCTCGATCAAGCTCCAGGATCCGCGCGAAGCCGCGCAGCGGCCGATGCACGCGATCCTCTACGAGGTGCTCGACGGCGAGAAGCACGCGGGTGGTCACCTCGCCTCGGTCGATTTCATCAAGCGGCTCGGCATCCCGGTGTCGCCGCATAACGCGCAGGTCACGTCGTGGGACGAGCTGGTCACCCAGGTGCGCTCGTGGGAGAGCCGGCGCGATTCGCTGGTCTACGAGCTCGACGGCCTGGTGATCAAGATCGACGACTTCGCATCGCGCGGCGCGCTCGGCGCCACGGCGAAGGCGCCGCGCTGGGCGATCGCCTACAAGTTTCCGGCGCGTCAGGTGACGACGATCCTCAAGAGCCTCGACCTCAGTGTCACCCGCACCGGTGCGGTGTCACCCACGGCCGTGCTCGAGCCCGTCGAGGTCAGCGGCACCACGGTGTCGCGCGCGAGCGTGCACAACTGGGACATCGTCGCGCAGCTCGGCCTCGGCCCCGGCGATCGCGTGCTGCTGCAC
>JACCYD010000901.1 GCA_013696695.1 Deltaproteobacteria bacterium
GTACGAGCCGTCGTTCGAACGTCACGCCGAGCTTGGTTCGACCATCACGGACGAACGGTGTTTGTACTTCGCATGCGCGATCGATCAGGGGGCTAAGTCGGTGCGCGATGAGGGAGAGCCTCACAGATGACGTCAGTAGAAGTATTGGCGTCGCGGATGGCCCGCGTCGAGGTGAGACCCCCCGGGGCGACGCAGCGACGACGCGCATCACGCCGCCCCGTCGACAGCCGCCGAAACCACCCCGGGACGGCAGCGTATATACCGTATATACGTTCGCCGTTCGGGGAGTGGTGGGGGCACACTCATGGCACCGGTGAGCTCGACGCACGCGTCACCGAGCGCCTCGCGCGACGTGCTCGGGGGGACGGAGCGTTTTCGCTAGAGGCCGAGCTGGCGCATCCGCAACCGCAAGCCGCGTGGGCTGACCTCGAGCTTTGCGGCCATCGCATCGACATCATCGTCGAGCTCGGTGGCGCAGGCGGCGATCTCGTGGGCGCCGAGGTCCTTCGCCTTGCGCAGCGAGCTGCTTGCAGCGATCAGCGCGTCGAGGTGCGTGCGCGAGATCGCGAGCGCTGCCGCGGTGCGTGCGAGGTGGAACTGGTTCGCGCGCAGCGTCGCGACGAGGGTCGATGCGTCGACGTTACGTTTCGCTCCAGGAGCCGAATCGTTCTCGACTGCTGCATCCCGTCTCGGCGGCTCGACGTCGGCGGTGGTGGCGAGGTCATCCAGGCCGTGCTTCGCCCCGACGAGGTGGTCACCCTCGATGATCAGCACGCGCTGGCGGCCGCGGTTGCGCGCCTCGAGCATGCCGACCATCGGGCGACCCGCCGTGTGCGTCGACTCGTGCACTTCGAACGAGCCATCCGCGAACGCGTCGGCGGCGAGTCGATAGTCCACCGGCGGTAGCGGCGCGGCGAACACGGGGAACACGGTGACGGCGCCGATCCGGGTCGGGGCGCCGATCTGAAGGCTCGGAAGCGTGATGGGCATGCCGAGCCCCAGGAGCACGCCTCGCGCCACGGCTAACCACGCATTCCGTCGTCGGTCGGCGCCTCCGGAACAGTAGTCGCCTCACCGTGGACGGTAGTCGAGACTGTTGCGTATCCTGCGTCCCATGACGATCGACGTCCTGGAGCTTGCCAGTTCGCTGCACGCGCTCGACGACTTCGCGCTGCAGGAGCCGGCGCCGAGCAGCAACGGCAAGGGCAACGGTGCTGCCGCGCACGTGCCGCAAGTCGCCACGCAGGTCCCCCAGCGCAAGCCGAACGGCGATCGCGCGGGCGCGGTGACGATGTCGCCGATCATCGCGGCGGCAAATCCGTCGGTGTGGCCGCTGGTCAACGCGTTCCGGACGCGCGGTCACCTCGAGGCGCAGCTCGATCCGCTCGGCTTGCTCGAGACCGCCGATAACCCCGAGGTCCATCCGTCGACCTGGGGCTTCTCGAACAACGATCTCGATCGCGTGATCGAGCCCACCGGCGTGCACGGGCTGCCACGCGCGACGCTGCGCGAGCTGGTCGCGCACCTCGAGAAGGTCTACGCCGGATCCGTCGGGCTCGAGTTCATGCACATCTCGTCGCCGAGCCGGCGGACGTGGCTTGCCGAGCACATGGAAGCAGCGCAGCTGGTTCCGCCGAAGGCGGTGCGCGTGCGGATGCTCGAGCTGCTCGTCAACTCCGAGCAGTTCGAACGGTTCTGTCACACCAAGTATCCCGGCACGAAGCGGTTCTCTCTCGAGGGCAGCGAGAGCTTCATCCCCGCACTCGATCTCGTGCTCACGCACGCCGCGCGCTGCGGTGCGATCGAGGCCGTGCTCGGCATGGCGCACCGTGGCCGGTTGACCACGATCGATCAGATCATCAATCGCCCGGCGCGCGAGCTGTTCGCGCACTTCGAGGACATCGAGCCCGAGAAGGCGATGGGTGGCGGCGACGTCAAGTACCACCTCGGCTTCTCGGCCGACCGCGTCGATCCGAACAACAACACGATGCACATCTCGCTGTGCTTCAACCCGAGCCACCTCGAAGCGGTCGATCCGGTGGTGTGTGGGCGCGTGCGCGCGAAGCAGATCCGCCACGGCGACTTCGAGCACACCAAGGTGATGGGCATCCTGATCCACGGCGATGCCGCGTTCGCGGGGCAGGGCCTGGTCCCCGAGACGCTGCAGCTGTCGGGGCTGCCCGGCTATCGCACCGGCGGCACCGTGCACTTGATCGTCAACAACCAGGTCGGCTTCACCGCGTCACCGGCGGAGCAGCGCTCGACGCCGTACTGCACCGACGTCGCGAAGATGCTCGAGTGCCCGATCTGGCACGTCAACGGCGAGGATCCCGATGCGCTCGCGCGCGTCGTCGAGATCGCGTGCGACTACCGTGCGCGCTTCCAGTCAGACGTCGTGATCGACATGTACTGCTATCGCAAGTACGGCCACAACGAGAACGACGAACCGAGCTTCACGCAGCCGATCATGTACGAGGCGATCAAGAACAAGGCATCGCCCGTCGAGGTCTATGCCGAGCGGCTGATCGCCGAGGGCACGGTGTCGCGCGACGATCTCACCGCGATGACGCGCCGCCGCGTCGGCG
>JACCYD010000910.1 GCA_013696695.1 Deltaproteobacteria bacterium
TCGATGCGATTTTCACCGCGCCCGCGTGGGCGCGGGAGCCTCGCGAGGCGGCCGAGGCGCGCGAAATCACGGACTGGCAGCCGATTCGTCGACGGAAATCGGCGATCTGGGATCCGAACTAGTTAGAGGAGGACCGCGCCGCAGGGGAAGCTGGCGTTGACGACCGGGTTGGTCGAGCTCTTGAGGCTCGTGCAGGCTTGGCCGAGCAAGCGAACGACGTTGCCGTTCACCAGCTCCCAGTCGGAGCCGTACGTGAGCGGGGTGCCGTTGAGGGTGACGGTGCCGTTCATGGCCTGCGACTCGTCGATGGTGCCGTTGATCGACAGCTCGCACGAGGTGACGCCGCCGATGATGTCCTCGAACGCCGTCCGCAGCTCGGTCGGGGTGTTCGCGACGTAGAACTTGGCGTTCGGCTGGCCGGCCGCGACGCCAGCGCCGGCGTTGGCGACCTTCTGGAGGTGCGAGTCATTGATGCCGTTGCCGACCGCGAGGACGTACAGGCGAACGCCTGCAGCGTACGAGGCCGCGGAGGCGGCGATCGAAGCGGCCTCGCCATCGCCACCGTTGCAGCCGTTCGGCAGACCGTCGGTCGCGAGGACGATGACCGGCGGCGAATCGACCGGCGGTGGATCCGCGGCGAACGCCGCGACGGCCTGGTCGATCGAGGGGCCGGTCGGCGTGTTGCCCGCCGGTGCCTGGCCGTTGATCAGCGTGGCGATCGCGTTACGGTTATTCATCGCGCGCGGCACCGAGTAGAGCTTCGGGCATGGCGCATCGGTCGAATACAGCGAGGCGCCGAAGTAGGCGCGGGCTTCGAGGGTGGAGACGACGCCGTTGGTGGGCTCGACGAGCGCATCGCGAACCGCGGCGTAGCGGGTCTTGTTGCCGATCGGATCCGCCATCGAGCCGCTGCGGTCGATGAGGAGCGAGATCGACGGCACCACCGCGGTGGCGGTGAAGTTGACCGCCGGGCACTCCTCGGGCTCGCCGGGGGGACCGATGTCACTCGCGTCGGGGCTGGTCCCCGGATCGTCGCCGACCTGCGACGGCGTGCAGGCGGTGATGGCGGCTACCAAAGAAACAGAGGCGAAGGTAAAGCGGGTCATGTGAGGCGGCTCCTGTGGGGCACTGACCGATACAGCAAACAACGCGCCGTTATTTTCGGTCGTCCCGCGATCGCGGATCCGTGGCCTTAGACCGTGGAGTCAGCGGACACCCTGGCGACCCGTCGCCCACCCCGATCGGGTCGAAAGTCTGCGGCAACTCGAGCAGCCACGCGCATGGAATTACGCGGGTTCTCCGTCGAGAACCGATCGTGCACACCACGCGAACCGGGGTGCGCGATCGGGCCCGGATCGTCAAGCCTGGAGCTGTCGGTGAGCGTCCCCGGAAACGCCAGCCACTTGCTCTCAGTACCGGTCGACTTCTCCACCGAACGAAGCCGCCAGCGCGGTACACGTCGCAGACGTCGGTGGAGAATCGCACCACGTGCTTCATGAAGCGTCGTGATCAACCACGGCGTAGCGCCGCGGATAGAAGGCTAGCTCGCTCGTTCCCGGGGACGTGACAGGCTCGCGCGGTTCGGCCCGGGGCAAAAGTGGCGCGACCCCTTTTGGGGTGGTCGTGACACTTGGGATCGAGCGACTCGCACCAAGCAGCCGCGTCCGGATCCGAGCGAGTCTGTGGGGAGACCTGCTGGGATTTCGCGCGATCACGCACGGTTGGCTTGATCGTGCGGGGGTGACGAGAGACCGTGTCGAGTTGATTCGGTGCAGATCAGTCGAGGTGGTGATGCGTTGGTAACTACGCATTTCGGAGGACTCGTGAAGAAGACTTCCTTGAAGCGTGCCGGGCAGTCGCCTGTGCGCGCCGGTTCGTCATGGCTGCGTGGCATCGCCGCGACCACGCTGATGTCGTTTCTGCTGACGTCGTGTGGCGGCAAGGGGGCAACGCCCCCGCAACCGAGTGGCTCCCAGATGGGAAGCGCATCGCCGCTCTCCGATCAGGCGTACGTGATCCTCAAGGACGCGCCGCCCGGGCTGGATCTCAAGTTGACCGAGGGCAGGGCCGGCACGCCGGCGTTCGACACGTCGAAGCTGCCACCCGCGCGCAAGCTCGCCGCGCAGGAAGCCGAGGCACTGCTCTCGCGCACGCGCCCGATCGCGGTCGACCCCGATGACCAGAAGGCGTTCGCGTTGCGGCCGGGCTCGCAGCCGGCACCGCGCACCGGACAGACGATCAAGGGACAGTTCCCGCCGGCGCCGAGCTCGTTGTTGCCGCCTCTGGCCAACGATGCGGGTAAGGACCTCAAGGTGCTGCGCTGGATGCCCGAGGGGCAGGTGCCACTCGCGCCCGAGCTCAGCGTCACGTTCAGCCAGCCGATGATCGCGGTGACGTCGCAAGACGACGCGGCGCTCGGCGCCGATCAGCTGGTGAAGCTGTCGCCGAAGCCGAAGGGCAAGTGGCGCTGGATCGGCACGCGCACCGTGCTGTTCGATCCCGAGATTCGGTTCCCGCAGGCGACGACGTACTCGATCGAGATTCCCGCGGGCAGCAAGTCGATCAATGGCGGCGTGCTGAAGGCGCCGCACAAGTTCACGTTCGAGACGCCCCCACCGTCGGTGACGTCGCGCTATCCGAGCGGCGGGCCGCAGCGCCTCGACGTGCCGATGCTGCTCGCGTTCGATCAGAAGATCGATGCGCAGGCCGTGCTCGCGAACGTCAAGGTGATGGCGAACGGCACGCCAGTGACCGTCAAGATGATGGATGCGGCGGAGATCGCGAAGGACAAGAAGCTGCAGGCGGTCGTCGACGGGCTCGTCAAGTCCGAGCATCAAGGGCGCTGGCTCGCGTTTCGCGCGACGTCGCCATTTCCGAAGGACGCCACGATCAGCGTCGACGTGCAAGCGGGGACGCCGTCGGCGGAGGGGCCGAACAAGACCACCAAGCCGCAGACGCACACGTTCAAGACGTATCCGCCGCTCAAGATCGTCCGCGAGGGCTGCGGGTATCAGGGCAAGTGTCCGCCGGGCACGCCGTTCACGGTGCAGCTCAACAACCCGCTCGACACCGACAAGTTCGCTGATGAGCAGATCAGGGTGAGCCCCGACGTGCCGGGCCTCAAGATCATGCAGAGCTACTCGAACCTGACGGTGATGGGCGCGACCAAGGCGCGCACCACCTACAAGATCGTGATCTCGGGCGGCCTGCTCGACGAGTTTGGCCAGACGCTCGGCCAGGACACCACGCTGACCTGGAAGGTGACCGATGCGGTACCGACGTTCTTCGGCCCGCAAGGCATGGTCGTCCTCGATCCCGCGGCGAAGCAGCCGACGCTCGACTTCTTCACGACCAACTACGAGCAGCTCAAGGTCCGGCTCTATCAGGTCGACCCGGCCGACTACGACAAGTTCGGCTTCGCGCTCCGCAACATGTGGAACCGTGATCGGCCGCCGACGTTGCCGGGCCGCAAGGTGTTCGACCAGCTCGTCAAGACGGGGATCGGCAAGGACAGCCTCGTCGAGACCCACGTCGATCTCAAGACCGCGCTCGATCGCACCGGCCTCGGTCACGCGATCGCGGTGGTCGAGCCGTATCCGTGGAAGGAGAGCTACGAGCCACCGCGCATGGTCAGCTGGGTGCAATCCACCAAGCTCGCGGTCGACGCCTACGTCGATGCGGATAATCTGATCGCATTCGTCACCGAGCTCGGAACCGGCAAGCCGGCGGGCGGTGTGGCGCTGGAGATCCGACCGCACGGGATCAAGGGGCAGACCGACGACAAGGGCATCGCGACGCTCGCGTTGCCGGTCGGTAAAGCACTCAAGGGTGCGCATTACCTCGTCGCGAAGCGCAACAACGACGTCGCGTTCGTCAGCGACGATCGCGGCTACTGGAACGAATACGGCAGCTGGGTGAAGCAAGATCGTCCGACGCTGCTCGCCTGGTACGTGATCGACGATCGCAAGATGTACAAGCCGGGCGAGGAGGTCACGCTGAAGGGCTGGCTCCGGACTGTCAGCTACGCGAAGGGCGGCGACATCGGCGGGATAGGTGGCGCGGTGCAATCGATCAACTACAAGGTCACCGATTCGCGTGGCAACGAGATCGGTAAGGGCGCGATACCGGTGTCCGCGGTCGGCGGCTTCGACACCAAGTTCACGCTGCCGAAGACACCGAACCTCGGCCACGCGTACGTCTCGCTCGAGGCGAAGGGCCGGATCAGTGGCTCGCACAGTCACTCGTTCCAGGTCGAGGAGTTCCGCCGGCCGGAGTTCGCGGTCAAGGCGCAGGCGTCGCAGGGCCCCTTCCTGATTGGTGGCAGCGGCGAGATCACCGTCAACGCGAGCTACTTCGCGGGTGGTCCGCTCGGTGGCGCGCCGGTCAACTGGTACGTCACCGCGAGCCCGTCGAGCTTCACGCCGCCGAACCGCGATGACTACGTGTTCGGCACGTGGGAGC